>JAISZH010000113.1 GCA_031269345.1 Desulfovibrio sp.
CTGTCCCGATACACCAGAAGCAGCCTGTCCAACCATTGTTGGAGCCGCTTGGCGAATTCAGGGTTTTTCACGGTTTGCCCGGCTATGCCCTTGGCAATCTCACCTATGCTGACCACGCTGATGAAAAGATCGCTGGCGTGTTTATCCCGCATCCAAGCGATCAATCCTGGGTTGCGTTCCTTTTTGCGGAGTTCGGAAAGGACGACGGTATCAAGTAGAAACATTAGAATTGAATCTCGCGCAAAGATAGGGCATCTGAACCGCACGGGATTTCTTCTGACGAATGTGAGGTTTCTTCCGTCGGCATGGACATGAGAAAAGAAATGAAGTCCATATCAGCGTTTTCAATCCGCGTCAGTTCCCGATAGGAATCGGCTGAAACCACCACGACAGCGGGAACTCCTCGTTTCGTCACCACTTGAGGCGTACCCTCTTGAGCGGCAAGAACAACCGCGCTGAATTTGTTCTTGGCATCCTGTAGCGTCCATTGAGAGGTCATATTGTCTCCCTCCTGGCTAGACAATAAATCTAGCTGAAATGAAAGTCTTTGGCAAGGGAGCGGATAAGAGAAGTCAATGGATAGAAAATTGCCAAGTCAAGCAAGTCTTTATCTATATTGCACCATTTGAATACACAATGGATTTGTAAAAGGGCACATGACTATTGCCATGTACCCTTTTCATGTATTTAAGCAATTTTTATTTGCAGAATGATAATTCAAGTAATAATGTGAATTTTAGCATAATATATTTCAGCTACTGCATATTTTTCAATTCTTGCATGATGCTATGAGCTTCTTTCCCCATAAGTTGAGATAGATTCTTATCAAACTTACTTCTTGCAAATTCATCTGAATTGATGTTCATTTTTCTGCACATATTGATTATAGCGTCTTTCTGCTTATCTGACAGGAGTTTCGCCGCACCACCAGCATATTTATGCGTAATATACTGAAAATATACTAATTATTTTGATATTTTTTGTAAGACCCCATCAACGACTTCATGGTCGAAGGCTTTGAGGGTGAGGGCTTGGTCTTCACTATCCCAGTCTGTGCTAAATGCTTAGTCAGGTAATGATAGTATTATTTTTTGTTCGAATTTAATTGCGGGTTTTAATGCTTTATCAACTCTCTCACAGCAACCAACTCCAACTTGTCCGGCAACGATGGGATACACATTTTTATGAAAAGACATGTCATCTATTTTATATGTGTGCCTTGAACCATCTAAAAAGAAAGAAAATATTTAATAGTAATTGTTTTTGGATTCAGTTTCACTTTTCAGGTTTATTGGTTTCGTTAATTTTTCAGTTTCACCATACTCTTTCCAAGTAACGTCTTTGTTATCATCGTAGTCAATTGGTCCGTATGCTCCCATATCATAGCTATACCTAAATGAATTAAAACTAATTCCAGAGGTCTCTTGCTCTATTATCTTGATAATTGCACCAGCGATGCGTTCATCTCCATACTATGTCGAGTTCTGCTTTCAGCGCTGCTATAATTATGTCAACAGATGGGGAAATTTTAAATCGTTTTTATTGGCATTTAGGGCAGCATTAGGCGCAAAATGCCAACCGCACCTTCTAAAGTTTTGAACATCAACGGTTTTACGTGTTGGTATCGGTTTCGCACCGAAGCCGGTACTTTCTCTATGCCAGCAATTATACCAACAATTGAGAAAGAGGTCCACGCACCTTTCTGGAATTCTTTGGACAAAGAAAAAGGCCGGAAAGCTTGTTATCGTTAGCTTTCCGGCCTTCTATGAACTTCTTTGAAAGTTCAGATGGTGCCGAAGGGGAGACTCGAACTCCCACACCCTTGCGGGTACCAGACCCTGAACCTGGCGTGTCTACCAATTCCACCACTTCGGCTTAGAACATTTCACACTTGAAATGCTCTGCAAGGATTTGCCCCGCAAATCTTTGCAGTGAAACAGGAGCAGGCGGGCTTTACCCGCCGTAAGCGAACTGTTTCAAGCGTTAGTCGCTCCAGAGATTGCTTCTACCTCTTGTCCGGAGGATTGGCAAGAATTTTCCTTCCGCTCATACCAGCAACGGCACGATCAGCAGGGCCACAATGTTGATGATCTTGATCAGCGGGTTGATGGCCGGGCCAGCCGTATCCTTGTAAGGATCTCCCACCGTGTCGCCGGTGACCGCCGCTTTATGCGTCTCCGAACCCTTGCCGCCGAATTTTCCGCTTTCAATATATTTTTTGGCGTTATCCCAGGCGCCGCCGCCTGTGGTCATGGAAATGGCGACAAAAATTCCCGTGACTATCGAACCCATGAGCACCCCGCCAAGAGCCTGCACCCCGGCGTCCGCTCCCATGCATTTGCCGATGATTACCCCGACCAGAATGGGCACAAGCACAGGCAGGATGGAAGGGACGATCATTTCCCGAATCGCGGCTTTGGTCAGCATATCCACGGCCTGCGAATAGTCCGGCTTCGCGCTGCCGTCCATGATGCCCGGCATTTCCCGAAACTGCCGGCGCACCTCGTTGACCACGGACCCCGCCGCGCGGCCCACGGCTTCCATCCCCATGGCCCCGAACAAATACGGCACCATGCCTCCTATAAACAGCCCGATAATTATCGCCGGATTGGACAGATCAAAGCTGACGTGTCTTCCGGCCGCGTCCAGAGCGTGCGTATAGTCGGCAAACAGCACCAGGGCGGCGAGACCGGCCGAACCGATTGCGTAGCCCTTGGTTACTGCTTTGGTGGTGTTGCCAACGGCATCCAGAGGATCGGTCACGTTACGCACCGCCTCCGGCAGCTCTGCCATCTCGGCGATGCCGCCGGCGTTGTCCGTTATGGGACCGTACGCGTCAATGGCCACAATGATCCCGGTCATGGAGAGCATGGAGGTTGCGGCCACGGCTATGCCGTAAATCCCCGCCAGCATATAGGACACGTAGATGCCAAAACATACGGCCAGAACCGGCAGAGCGGTGGAACGCATGGACAGGGCGAGACCGGCGATGATGTTGGTGCCGTGCCCGGTCTGGGAAGCAGCGGCTACTTGGCGCACCGGACTGTATTCGGTGGACGTGAAATATTCGGTGAGCCAGACCAGAACCCCGGTGAGCGCCAGACCGGTAAGCGCCGCTCCGTAAAGACGCACCTGGGTGCCGCCGCTGATATTCAGCACGGCGTCAAGGCCGTTGTCCGGCATAAGCCATGCGGTGATCGGATAAAATCCTACCACGGCTATGCCGGCGGAGACGATAAGCCCCCTGTAAAGGGCGGCCATGATTTTGTTGTCCGCTGGCAACTTCACGAAGCGGCAGCCGACGATCGAGGCGATGATCGAAAACCCTCCCATGCTCAGGGGATAGGCTATGGCGTTATAGGCCGCGTCTTTGAACAGCAGGGCCCCGAGCAGCATGGTGGCGATGAGCGTCACCGCGTAGGTCTCGAAAAGATCCGCTGCCATGCCGGCGCAGTCACCCACATTGTCGCCCACATTGTCGGCGATCACGGCCGGGTTGCGCGGGTCGTCCTCGGGAATGCCCGCCTCGACCTTGCCTACGAGATCCGCGCCAACATCCGCGCCTTTGGTGAAGATGCCGCCGCCCAACCGGGCAAAAATGGAAATGAGCGAGCCGCCGAAACCCAGCCCGATCAGGGGCTTGACCATATCGGCCGGGGCTGCGCCGCTGAAAATATAAAAAAGCGCGTAATAACCGGCCACCCCGGCAAGACCGAGCCCCACTACCAGAAAACCGGTGATCGACCCACCCTTGAAAGCCACGTCGAGCGCATGGCTTAACCCCTGTTTCGCGGCCTCGGCCGTGCGCACGTTGGCCCGCACCGAGACGTTCATGCCGATGAACCCGGCCGCTCCGGACAACCCCGCGCCCAGAGCGAAGCCGAAGGCCGTGGCAAAGCCCAGGGCAATCCAGAGCAGGACGAAAAGAATCGCCCCCACCACAGCAATGGTGGTGTACTGCCGGCGCAGATAGGCCGAGGCCCCTTCCTGCACCGCGGAGGCTATCTGCTGCATACGCTGATCCCCGGCGGGCAGGGCCAGGATCTGGCCGCTGGACCGGACTCCGTAGAAAATCGCCCAGGCGGCGCAGGCCAGGGCGAACAAGAGGCCAATGGTCGCCATCTGCGTTCTCCTTATAGATTTTAGAGCAATTAACGCTTGAAACAGTTCGCTTGCGGCGGGCAAAGCCCGCCTGCTCATGTTTCGCGGCAAGGATTTGCCCACAAATCCTTGCAGAGCGGTTCACTCGTTTCATTCGTGAACTGCCCTAAAAGTGCGTTGGCCCCTCCCTGAAAGGAAGGACTGTCAGGAAGGTATGCGAGGCTTCGCCAGGCGTCAAGTGGGAATCTCCCGGAAAGAAGGGACTTCCATAAGGGAAGTTTCGGTCAATGCGCGGCGTGGGGCGGGATCAGGCCAATGGGAGTTCCATGCTGATCACGGTGCCTGCGCCCTCGTTATGCAAGGCGCGGACATAGCCGCGGTGATCGGAGATTATGGAGCGCACTATGGTCAGCCCCAATCCCGTGCCGCCTTTTTTGCGGGAGAAATAAGGTTCAAAGAGCCGTGAGCGCTCTTCGTCCGTAAGGCCCGGCCCGTTGTCCTCCACGTCTATGCGCAAAAGATTGAGGCTTGGCTGGTGCGATACCGAAACGCGCACGGCCGGGCTTTGAGTTTTGCCCTGGTTCAGGGCGTCCGCGGCGTTGCCCAGTATGTTCATGAAGGCCCTGTTCATGGCTTCTTTGTCCATGGGTATCTCCGGCAGGCGATCCGGCGCCGTGAGTTCCCATTTTATTCCAGAGTGGCTGGTGCGGAACAGGTCCATAACTGTTTTGAGCAGGGGGAGAATGTCTCCGGGCTGCGGGTTCACTTCCGGCAGCTTGGCGAAAGCCGAGAATTCCTGCACCATCGACAGGAGATGCTCCACCTGGCGCACGATAAGCTCCGTGCCTTCGATGAATACCGGGTCGTCCACCTCCTTGCCGAATTTTTTGGCCAGGCGCTGGGCCGACAGCTTGATCGGGGTGAGGGGGTTTTTTATCTCATGGGCTATGCGCCTTGCCACCTCTCTCCATGCGGCCATGCGCTGCATTCGCTCAAGTTCGGTGACGTCCTCAAATACGGCCACGGCCCCGCTATAGGCCCCTTCGGTGGAAAACCCGACCACATTGATCAGAAGGCGTTTCTCCTCTCCGCCCAAGGTCAGTCCCAGGTTGTGACGGGTGCGGGTTTCGACGCGGCGCGAAAACCGCTCGCGCACGTCTTTCGCCATGTTGCCGTACGTTTCCGGCATGAGATCCTCAATGCGCTTGCCGAAAACCGCCTCCGGCTCCATCCCGAGTATATCACTGGCCGCCTTGTTGATTGTGAAGATATGGCCCTGCGCGTCAAAGGAGATGACCCCTGCCGCTATGTTGTCCAACACGGTTTCCATGTACTTGCCGTGGCGGGCGATCTCCTGATGCTGTCTCTCCAGCAGCATATAGGCTTCGGTGGTTTCCCTTCTGCTGGTTTCCAGGTCCACGGCCATGCGGTTGAAAGAGCGGATCAGCATCCCGAATTCGTCTTTGGCGTTGTCTGCGAGGCGCACGCTGAGGTCACCTCCGGCGATCCGGTCCGTGCCGGAGGCAAGGGCGAAGATGGGGGCGGACATCTCCCTTGCCAGGCGGAATCCGAACCAGGCCGCGCCCAGAATTATCAGGGCCGTCAGCACTCCGAGGCTGCTGTAAAGCATGAGTTTCAGCGGGTTCTTGATATTGCGCAGATGGCCGTATTCCCTTGACCCGCGCGCGATGCGCTCGGTGCCGGAAGCGAAGCCTTCGCCAAGAGCCGCGCTTGTGATCAGGCGCAAATCCCCCTCCAGAGCGACGGCGGCGAAAAGATAGTCCTGGGACGGAGTCGAAACCAGGGCGAGATCATAGCCCTGTTGTTTTATCTTTTCCGAGTCAAACTTGGCGAGCGCCTGCTTCCAGGCGTCCACGGCCGCGTCTCCGGCCAGGGCCAGGGTTTTTCCGTCCCCGGCGTCGTAGATCCCGGCCAGGGCGTTCCCGTATTCCAGGCATTTTTCCTTTATGATCTCCGCGCTGTGGGCATCCGTCCAGGCCAGTCCCCGCGCCTCGGCCTTTATTTTTTCACTCTGGCGCAAAAGCGTTTGCCCGGTGCGCTCATATACGTCGCCGGCAATGACCAGGGCGGCGTCCATGGAGGATTCTATCTGCTGCTTGAACCAGAAATCCATGGAAAGCTGCACGTATTTTGTGGTGATCAGAAACATGAGCAGGCAGGGGAGAAGAGACAGCCCGACAAAGGCCAGAACGAGACGCGCGCGCAGTCCGGAACCCAGGAGCCCGCGCCTGCGCTCCAGAAGCAGTTTGAACCCGTTGCGCAGCACTATCAGCAGGACGCTGATGAGCAGCACGAAATTGACGTTGAACATGACGACAAAAAGACTGTCCCCTGCCCGGAACTGCTCCAGTTGTATCCAGGTCAGGAGCAGGACAAGCAGGAAGGCCAGGGCGGCGAAAATAAGCTCCCGGCGCCGGCGTTTGCGCTCTCGTTCCCGGGCTTCATGCGCGGAAATGGGTATCTCGTTCGCCGCCGCTTCCGGTACGTCAGTCCGGGCGCTCATCGGTTACCTGTCTGTTCAGGTATGTGTAGGGGAGTACTATTTTTTGGCTCGCGGCCACGTCGGCATCCCAAAAAGTGAAGTTTTTTTCCAGCCAGGGCGGCACCTCCGTATGCCGCAGGGAAATCTCCACGATCACCTCGAATTTTTCATCCGGTCCCTGCTCCCGCAACAAAGACAGGTATGCAGACGGCAAAGACAATTTTCTCCAGCTTGCGTTCAGCAAACGGATCAGGTTTTTGTCTTTCATTTCTCTGAGGCCGGAAATTTCCGGAACGGTCGCCAGAAAATCCCGGCTTAAAGGGTCATGGCGGATAATTGAGGAATATTCACGTTTTTCCATCTCCTCATCGCTGAGAATGGAACGCAGGCGCGTCACAGTGATGCTGACGCCTAGCTCAAGGACCGCGCCGTTTTTCAGGATGTCCCGCAAATTCTCCTCACTGTCCACCGAAACCGAAAGGTCGACCAGGAGCAGATTGCCGTACTCCTGCAATTTGGGCGGCGGGGCCAGGACAAGGCGGCGCGGCGGCGCGGCAGAGGCAGCCGACAGGGCCATAAAAAGGCAAAGCAGCGGCAGGCTGAGGGCCGCGATACGCGGCAGGCAAAAAATTGGGGCGTTGCGGCCCTTTGAGGTCCGCGTCACTATTTTACCTTTCCGAAACTGTCGTTTACGAGAGCCGCCAGGAGTTTTCCGGAAAATGAGAGGTCAAAGCGGGTTTTCGCCTCAGTCAGCTCTTTTGCCGCCGCGACGGCTTCCTTGGCTTCGGCGTAGACGCGTTTCTGCAGCATGGCTGAAAAGGCATCCGCCACTGCGGTCAAACGGCCGAAAGAGCTTATGGTCGTGCTGTGCTGCGGGTATCCGGAGCCGTCCAGCCGCTCGTGGTGCTCAAGCGCCGCCTGGCGCACCAGATCGTGACCTTCCTCATCCAGCTTGTGCAGTATCTTATAGCCGTTCAAGGTATGAGGGGGGATTTTTTCCTTTTCCTCAGGCTTCAGGGGCGTGGTCTTGTTCAAGATGAAGGCCGGTACTTTGGACATCCCCACGTCGTGCAGGAGCAGACCCCTGGCCGCCTGGTCGAATTCCCTGCGGCGCAGGCCGGCGTTCGCCGGGTAGACATAGAGCCAGAGACCGATGGAGAACACGTTTATGGAATGTCTGGCCAAAGAGTAATCGCCTTTGTGCAGGCGGTTGGTGAAAAGGCGCAGGCGGTGCAGATCCGCCCAGATGTATTCGGTGACCACCTGCAGATCGCTGATGAGCTGATTGAAGAGGGGCCGGACAGGCTGGGCGAAAAATTCCTCCAGACGCAAGTCAAACGCCCGGATGCAAATGTCGGCGATTTCTTTTTCCTTGAGATTCCGGTCCACCAGCACCAGATCAAGCTGTTTGACTATATGCTGGGAATAAATCGGATGATCCCTGCGGGAGACGAAGAGATTCCCCTCGGCGCAGAGCCTGTGCACCTCTTCGACCTGTTCGTTCGACAGGCGTTGGCTCTTGCGGTAGTAAGTGAGAAGCTGGGCCACTTCCTCATTCAGCACGAAAAGGTCCAAGGGAAGCCGGTATTTGGGAAAACTGTCCAGAATGGATTCGCTTATCTGGTAATATTCTTCGTAAATGGCTGCGAGAGCTTCGGCCTTGGACATGGGCGGAGCCTATTTTGTGTATATTTTCACAAGATTGGTGCCGGAGGGCTGCTGGTCGCGACGGAATTGTCCCGCCGTGATCACGATACGCTCTCCGCTTTTAAATTCCGGATTGGTGTCCACAAAGTGTTCCGCCCGTTCCAGGTGCCCCTCGATGCTTTCCCGCACCATGCGCGGACTGACGCCCCAGGAGAAGTTGAGGGAACGCAGGGCCACGGTATCCGGGGTGAGCATGAAAATAGGCTGGTGCGGTCGTTGCGAAGACAGGCTCCGGGCCGCCGCGCCGGTTACGCTGTGCGCGACTATGGCCGACGCTTCCTGATGTTCGGCCAGAAGGCAGGCTGCGTATGAGAGAAAGTCCGGAACCGTATCCGGACTATGATAGGTGGCCAGATGTGTGCGTTCAAGCAGAAGGGATTCGGCCTCTCCGGCTATGGCAGCCATGAATTTTACGGCCTCAATCGGGAAATTGCCCATGGCGGTTTCTTCGGAGAGCATCACACAGTCTGCCCCGTCCAGCACGGCATTGGCCACGTCGGTGGTTTCCGCGCGGGTAGGGATGGGGTTGTTCACCATGGAGAGCAGCATCTGCGTCGCCACTATCACGGGCTTGTTGGCCTTGTTGCAGGCGGCGATGATGCGCTTTTGCATGGTGGGAATAAGGGGCATGGCGCATTCGATGCCCAAATCCCCGCGCGCGATCATGACGATGTCCGCGACCTCCAGGATTTCCTCCAGACGGTCCACGGCGTTTTTGCGTTCCAGCTTGACGCATATCGGGATGTTCTGACCGGCTTGCCTGATTATTTCCCTGGCTTCCAGAACATCTTCAGGGGTCTGCACAAAGGACAGGGCGACTGCGTCCACCCCGAGGACCAGTCCGGCGCGCAAATCGGTCTTGTCCTTGTCGGTAAGGGCGGGAAGCTTGATGTGTTTTCCGGGCAGGGCCAGCCCCTTGCGCGAGGTGACTATGCCGCTGTTTTCGGCCTGGATGACGAAACCGTCGCGTTTTTTCCCTTTGACCAGAAATTGCAGAGTGCCGTCAGCCAGCACCACGATATCCCCTTCTTCCATACCGGAGAGGAGTTCTTCCTTGTCGAAGGGAATGAATGGCATGGCCGCGTCCGTGGGCCGCACGGGTCCGAGAAAGGCATGATCCCCCTTGGCGAAAGACAGGGAGCCTTCCTCAATGGCGCCTATGCGTATCTTGGGGCCGGAGAGGTCTTGCAGGATGGTTATGGGGAGCCCGTATTTTGCCTCCTGCGCGCGGATCCTGGCTATGATTTCCGTGAAATCCCCGACCGTGCCGTGCGAGAAGTTGAGACGAAAGATGCTCACCCCGGCCTTGACAAGTTCTGACAATTTTTCCGGCGTATTGCAGGCGGGCCCTATTGTGGCCACGATTTTTGCCTTCATGCCTTACCTCGTTTTATTTTTCCCCGCGCGGACCGATGAGTTCCAGAGCGGCCTGATGCACAGGAACGCCTTCCCCCATAAAGTCGAGCCAGGCCTTGTAGGTTTTGCCTTCGTTCCAGACGAAGGCGGAGCCGGCAAGCGGGGGGAGATATATTTCAAGCACGTTGACGGCCCGGCCCTTTACGTCCGGTCTGAGCCAAATCGGAGAAGAACTCCCTTCGGCGAAGACGAAGTCGAAGCCTATGCCTTCGCCCCCTCCCAGAATGCAGTCGAACACGCCCCGCGCCTTGGGGAGGAATTTTTTTTCCGCCACCGCCCCCCAAGGGCTCACGCCGACAAGCATCGCCGCCTTTTTCTTCAGGGCCTTGCCCGCTGCGAGAACCTCGCTCTCCTGACCTGGACCGGGGCCTTTCCCCGGCACCGGGCCTTCGGGAAAAAATACGACGCCCACGCTTCCGGCCTGGGTATTGAGCAGGCGGCTTGCGCTTTTTCCATCGGACACCAGGTATCCGGGCGGGATTTTGCCGGTTTCCTTGCGCAGCCAGCGTGCGGCCTTGCCGGAAATCCAGCCTGCGTCCACGCGCAAAAGTTCATGCACTTTTAAGACGCGCCAGGCTTCTTCGGCGGGAGGGAAGCTGTTTTTCCGTCCTTCTTCGGCAAGGTGTCCGAAACGCGCGGGGTCGTCGGCCAGAAACTCGTAAGGGCCGGCTATGACCAGACAGGGTTTGCCGAGCCTGCGGTATTCCCGGAAAAGGCCGGCCCGTCTGGCCATTCCCCCGTACGTGTCGGGAGTTTTGCCGCAGGTGGGGCAGGGATGCATTTCCCCGAAAGTGGAGGCATTGTAAAATATTGTCAGTACAGGGCCCAGTTCGGCCAGGGGATCGGCCGCCGGCGATCCGGCCTGGGCGGCCGCGAAAGAAGGCGCAAGCGGAACCAGGAGAAGCGAAAGCGCCGCAACGCGCAAAAAAACGCCGCAAAGGCCCGGCGGTCGGCGCAAAGCCGCCGCCGGGCCGCTTGATGACCGGAAAAGAGGCATGATCGGGCCCGTCAGGAATTGATGAATTCTTTCAATTCTTTACCGGCGCGAAAAAAAGGCAGTTTCTTCGGGGCCACAGAAACGATTTCGCCGGTTTTGGGGTTGCGCCCGGAATAGCCCTCGTAATTTTTGATCTTGAAGCTCCCCAGACCCCTGATTTCCACTCTCTGCTCGGAAATGATGGCCTTGCGGATGCTGTCGAAGAAGGTGTTCACGACAAGCGCGGCATCGTCTGCGGAAATGGAGTTTTCCTCCGCCAGGGTTTTTATGAGTTCGCTTTTGTTCATCTGAGCTTCCTTTACGGTTTGAGACTCCGGCCGCGCAACGGGCATCCCTACGCGAAGAACCCGATTTTAACGGCAATATCCGGTGAGGTCCAGAAAAAATATTTTTTCCCGCATCTTTCAGGTTGTTTCACTCGTGCATGGGTAGCGCGCGCACCGGCTGTTTCACTCGTGCATGGGCAGCGCGCGCACCGGCTGTTTCACTCGTGCATGGGCAGCGAGCGCAAAGGGGCGTCTATTTCCCCGACAATAAGCAGGCTGTCCCGCAGTTGTTCCAGTTTTTGCGCCGCCGTCATGCAGTCTATGGCGGCCGGGGAGCGGGGGGAAAGCTCCATAAGCGGGCGCTGCTTGCGCACGGCGTCGATCAGGCCGCGATCCGTGCGGATTTCGCAGAGAAAGGCCGGGGCGAAGCCCAGAAAACGTTTGCACACCGCGGACAAACGGGAATAAGTGCGTTTTGCCTCGGCCGGGGATTCCACCTGGTTTACGATGATATGGAAATCCTGCACGTTGTGCCGGGCGGACAGCACCTTGATCAGGGCGTAGCTGTCGGTGAGCGAGGTGGGCTCCGGCGTGACCACCACCAAGCGCAGGGCGGTCATGGAGGAAAAGCCGAGAACCGTGGGCGAGATGCCGGCGCCTATATCCATGCAGACGAAGTCGTAGTTGGCGGCCAGGGGATTGAGCCTGTCACGCAACATGCCGCGCGCCCCGACATCCAGGTCCGCGAATTCCGCCATTCCGGAATTGGCCGGCATGAGATCCAGGCCGGCTTTGCCCGCGGGACCGAAAGGCACCAGGATTGCCGCCGGATCTTGATTGTTCAGGAGTATGTCCTGGACGTGTTTTTCCGGGGCTACGCCCAGAAGCACGTCCATGTTGGCAAGCCCCATGTCGCAATCCATGAGCAGCACCTTACGGCCCAGCTGGTGCAGGGCATAGCAGATATTAAGGGCCAGGTTGCTTTTGCCCACACCTCCTTTGCCGCTCAGGATAGAGAAACTTACGGTTTTTCTGTTCATGGCTCTTTACTCCGAATCCGTGCGGGAGAACAGGAGTTGCTTTTCATTGGCATGGACCAGACTGACCCGATCTTTTTTCAGTTTGGCGCTTTCGGCGATGGAAACGCGGTTTTTCCCTTTATGTTTGGATTCGTACATGGCTTTGTCGGCGCTTTCCAGAAGACCTGCGCCGTGTTTGTCTTTTTCGTCGAGCAGCGCGAGACTGGACACTCCACCCGAAAAGGTCAGGGAAAAGGAGTCCCCCTCAAAGGTGAACACTTTTTTGCTGAAGGCGTCGAGGATGCGGTTGCCGAGCATCATCCCCGTCCAGGCTGTGGTGGCCGGGAGGAGCGCGGCGAATTCCTCTCCGCCCAAGCGGGCGGTTATATCGTAGTGGCGTACGGAACTTTGCAAAAGCTGGGCGAACTGACACAGCACCATGTCTCCGCAGGCATGGCCCCAACTGTCGTTCACCTTCTTGAAACCGTCCAGATCGGCGTAGATAAGGCAGAGTTCCGTATGTGAGCGCATGGCGCGCCGTACCTCTATGTCCAGGCGCCTGTGGAAATAGCCCTTGTTGCCTATGCCGGTCAGGGCGTCGTGATCGCGCTGGAAGACAAGGTTTTTCTGAGTTTCAAGAAGCGTGGCCACCGCCTCGGTCTGGCTGCGGTGCAAAGGCATGACCAGCCATTCGTCGGGGCTGTAAGTGGAAGAATAGCGCTCCCAATCCTCAACCGACATCCCGTCGACGATCCGTATCAGGGCGAGGGACTCAGGGGCGGCGCAACGGGTTGCCGCGGCTTCCAGAACAAGGTCGGCAACGCTTTCCAGGTCTTTGAAGAGATCGCCGTAGTCTGGCGTATTAGTGCTCTTTGCCGCCATGGCTGAACAGTAGCATATCACGTATGAGCTTGTCGAGATTTCCGTCAAGCACCGCGTCCACATCCGTTTCATCCGTTCCGGTGCGGTGGTCTTTGACCAGACGGTAGGGTTGCATGGTATAGGTCCGGATCTGGCTGCCAAAATTTATCGCGTCCTTGTCCTGGTAGCGGTTTTTTTTCTCGTCCGCCAGCCTGCGCAGTTCCCTTTCGTACAAGCGGGCGCGCAGCACCGACATGGCGGCGTCCTTGTTGCTGTGCTGGGATTTTTCATTCTGGCACTGGACGACAATCCCGGTGGGCAGATGGGTGATGCGCACGGCGGAGTCCGTTTTGTTCACATGCTGTCCGCCTGATCCTCCAGCCCGGAAGACGTCTATGCGAAGATCGCTTTCGTCGATGCGTATGGAAATGTTCCGGCCCGCATCCGGCAAAACGTCGACCGAGGCAAAGGAGGTATGCCTGCGGCCCGAAGCGTCGAAGGGCGATATGCGGATCAGGCGGTGAATGCCGTTTTCTCCCTTGAGCAGGCCATAGGCGTTTTCCCCGCTTATGCGCAGGGTGACGCTTTTGACCCCGGCCTCGTCCCCGGCCTGAAAATTCAGATATTCAACGTCGCAGCCGCGTTTGTCCGCCCAGCGCAGGTACATGCGCAGCAGCATGGCCGCCCAGTCCTGAGCCTCGGTTCCGCCGGCGCCGGGGTGGATGTCCAGTATGGCGGGCAGGCTGTCTTCCTCCTCGGAGAGCAGCATGTCCATTTCCGCCTGCTCCACAAGCGACTTCAGCCTGTCAAGAGATTCGGCCAGGCTTTCCAGGACTTCTTCAGAATTTTCCTCCTCGGCCAGTCCCAGCCAGTCCTCGACGTCTTCCCTTGCTTCCTCCAGCCGGGAAAAGCGTTTTTTTTCGTTTTCCAGGCGGCTTTTGGCCTGAAGGACCGGAGTCAGGGACTCGGGTTTTTCCCAGGCCTCAGGGGCGCAAAGCTGCTTTTCCATCTCCAGCAGACGCAGGCTGATGCCCTCCAGGTCAAAGCCGCCCCCGAAGGCTCGCGAATTGTTCGAAAACCGGCGCGGCTGCGGATTTAAGTTCAGGCAGTTGGATCATCTGCTCTCTCCCTGGGTTGCGGGTTGATTTTTCTTCAGCCGGCGGCGCGGTTTTTTCGCATTATGCCCGGAAGAACAAGCGAAAAAATCGCAAAGGCCGCAAGCCCGATTTCCGGCGCGGGGTGCAGGCGGTGGTACAGGGTGCGCTCCGTTTCGGGTCCGACTTCGCCTTTCAGGCTTTCCTCCCTGAAAAGCCCCGCGCTTTGCATCAGGATTCTGCCCCTGGAGTCGACAAGCGCGCTTATGCCGGTATTTGTGGCCCGGATTACGGGCCTTGCCTGCTCCACGGCGCGAACGGCGGCATGGCCCAGATGCTGTCTGGGGGCGGAGCTTTTTTTGAACCAGCCGTCGTTGCTGACGTTCAGGATGATGCCGGCGCCATGCCGGACCTGCTCCTGAGCCGGATAAGGAAAGATTATCTCATAACAGATCAGAGGTCCGAGGGAAAGGGCAAATGCGGGCTTTGTCTCCCCCGAGGGAAAGTTGTCCTTTTGAAGCTCTTTTGCCGACGCATGGGGAGGGCCGGGGCGCAATAACCTTCCCCCGGAGGACGGAGAGGCGGCGGCGCCAGGGCGCGCCTTGTCCGAGGCGCGCAGATTCAGAAAGAACGGTTTTGCCTTCGTTCCGGCGGAAAAGCTCATGCCTTGCAGGAGATCGCGCAGAAAGGGAATGTCTGCCGTAAAAGGCAGGTATTCTCCAAAGGGAACCAGGTGCATCTTGTCATAGCGGCCGAGGATCCCGCCGCCGGGCGACATGAGATACAGGCAGTTGCGCATCGAGGTCCGGCCGTTCATGTTCAGATCAATGCCGCCGAAGGCGAGGTGCACGCGCTCTCCGGTTGCGAAGGCCCGCAGCTTTTGCGCGAAATCCGGGTGCCGGGAAAAATGGAAGGGCATTGCCGTTTCAGGCCAGACGATCAGCTCCGCCCGCCGCTTCGGCTCCTCCCGCGCGTCCGCGTCAAGCGCCGCCCGGGACAGGGAGATATAGAGATCGACCGTCGCCTCCTGAAAGGAGGGGTTCCATTTCTGACCTTGGTCTATGTTGCCCTGGATCATTATGAAGCGCAAAACCGGCTGCGTATTTTCCGGAAGGGCGCCAGGGGAGAGACGCTTTGCCCCGTAGAGATAAAGCCCGGCCACAAGCATCAGGGCCAAAGCCGCGCCTCCCAAAGCCTTTGTGCCTTTTCCGGCGCAGAAGCCGGCCGCGCACTGGCAGGCGGCGCCCGCATAGACGGCGCTTATGGCATAGCCTCCGGCCAGGGAGGCGCCCTGGATCAGGGCGGGGGTAAAAGAGAAGGCCAGGATCAGAGTGAGCCAGGGGAAGCCGGTGAATATTACGCTGTTCAACACCTCGAAGCCGCCGAATATCAGGCCGCCTAGCAGGGCAGGCCCGTACGGGCGAAGGCGGCGCATGCCCAGAACCGTCAGCGCGGCGTAGCAGGCGAGATAGGCGTACAGCAGCAGCAGCAGAGGCAAGGCGACGAATAAAGGTATGCCCGCCACGTCGCGCATGGGGTGAAGCATCCAGTAGAGTCCGGCGGCATTGGCGGCGAGACCTTGCAGCCAGCCGTGAAGCAGGGCGCTTTTGTCCGAGGGGGCGCAGAAAGCCAGCAGGCAGAGGCAGAAAGGATGGAGCAGGGCCAGCGCGGGCAGATGCAGGAAGGCGTTGGGCAGCCCGAAAAAGAACCCGCAGGCGCCCACCGCGCAGATGACGGGCAGCGGCAAATTCCGGACCCTGTTCAAGAATTTTTCCTGTTCATACCAAGTTGCATTCAAACGAGTTTGAATGCAAGACGCCAAAGTTTTTGAAAAACAGGCGAAGCCTGATTTTCAAAGGCTTGCCGGCGGCGGCTTCGCCTCCGCCATGCCAATTCGCTTTCCAGAGCAATTTCAAAGTGAAATTGCTCTGGAGCAATTAACGCTTGAAACAGTTCGCTTACGGCGGGCAAAGCCCCCCTGCTCCTGTTTCGCGGCAAGGATTTGCCCGCAAATCCTTGCAGAGCGGTTCACTCGTTTCATCCGTGAACTGCCTTATCGAAAGCAACTTGGCATCAAACGGTGGTGTCTTGAGAAAATTCAGTTTTCCCCCGCCCGTTCTCTTCGTCTTCGGGGCTCTTCTCCCTGCCGGACAGCACTAGGCGCACGCAGTGAATCTGCTTGGGGTCGGATTTCACCACGGTGAAGGCGGCCTCCCGCGTCTCGTTAAGGACGAATGTTTCGCCGGCGACGGGCACGTGCCCGGCCAGATGCGTGAGGTAGCCGCCCAGGGTGTCCACGGCGTCGGACTTTACACCCAGGCCGAGGTTTTCATTCAGGTCGTCAAGGTAGGTCCGGCCGTTGATGAGATAACTGCCGTCGCTCTGGCGGTTTATTTCCTCTTCGTGCGGCACGTCATGCTCGTCCTCGATCTCGCCGACGATTTGCTCAAGCACGTCTTCTATGGTGACCAGACCGGCCGTGCCCCCGTATTCGTCAAGGATGATGGCCAGGTGGACTTTGCGGCTGCGGAATTCGTGCAGGAGGTCCAGGGCGTTTTTGGTCTCCGGCACGAAAAAGGGGTCGCGCATTATTTCCGATGGTCTGCGTTTCTGGTCGTCGGGCTTTGTCAGGTCTTCAAGCAGGTCTTTGGCGTGAACGATGCCGATGATGTTGTCGCGGCTTTCGGAAAAAATCGGGATGCGGGAATGCCCCGTGGAAACGATAAGTTCCGCCAGATCCCGGATGCTTTCGGAATCCGGCATACAGGCGATATCCGTGCGCGGGGTCATTATATCCTGGACCTGCACCTCGTCCAGGCGCAGGACGCTGAGCAGCATGGAACGCTCTTCCTTGTCCAGTTCTCCGTCCTTGTCCGCTTCCAGTATGGCCTGTTCCACTGTATCCGCACGTCCGTGGAACAGGCGGCTGATCCTTTTCCATATGCCGCCGTCATCCGAGCCGTCGTCCAAGTCTTCCTCCCTGGTTAAACGCATCGGGAACCGCTATGCCGATTCCGGATGTTCCCTGAAAATTTCCAGATGGCGTCTCATGATCCAGTTGCCCAGCGGTTCCACTTCACTGGAGATCGCGATGCGCAGCCACTCAATGGTGTCTGTTTCCCGCGGAAGCGGATTGCCTCTGGGTCTTGCCCAGGCAGTGAACTGCATCCCGAGGTTTAAAAGCCGCGCGGAGTGGTCGGCCCAGACGTTCTGAATACGGCAATGCAGCCAGAAACGCAGGCGTTTTCTGTTCTCGGGGTCGTTCAAGTCTATCATCAGGATGATCTGTTCCACGGTAAAAAACTGTAGATTGCGTTCGGCGATTATGCCGTTGGGGATGCTGATGCGCGCTCCGCCCGCGGAAATATCCGCGATCTTGAACTGCATCAGCCGGTTGGGGAGGCAAAGCAGTTCGGGCAGAGGCCACAGAGACAGCTCGTTTAACTTTTCCGGCGCGGGCATGAAACGGCTGTGCCAGATCGCGCCGCCGAGAAAATGCTCCGCCGGCGGGGCGATACGCAGGAAGGCCCTTTTTTGCTTGTTCTCCAGAGTGGTCGGCAGAGGAAGGACAATGTTGCAGACATTCTGTTCCGGCTGGCGTATGTCGTCCACAACGGAGTCAAAGGTATAGAAGACCACTTCCTTATTCAGCTTCACGCGGAAAAAGACCGTTATGTCCCGGCCGCGCCAGGCGTCGGACAGACTTTTCAAACCGCTTATTTCCAGAGACAGCGAACCGGGACCAAGGTACTCCGGGGAGCAGCGCAACGTGGGCCGGCGGTGTCCCGGCGCGGACTGCACCTGCACTTCGAAGGTCGAGCGTTGGTCGAAAGCGGAATTTAAGATATTGCGGATTGTTTTTTCGTCAATGACGTGCCCGGTGTAATGGCGGCGATCGCGCAGGCTGAAGAGCAGCTTGATGATGAAAACCACGAGCAGGAAAATGCAGGATATGCCAAGGCACCACAGCCAGATGCGTATCCCTTCCGGGCTTACGGTCGGCATGTTAAAAAATTGTTGGATATCCTGCAGCGTCATCGGACAGTCCTGAAAGATCCGATTGGAGCCCGGCTCAAAAATCGCCTGGCCTTCTTCAGAATTTCAAACCGAAACCGCATCCATGCGGCTTTGATTTGGCGGCTACGGCCAGATCAATTTCACTTTGAAATTGCTTTGGCGGCCGCGAGAGCGGACGCCTGCCGCGACGTCGGTCAGCCGAAAGCAAGGCTTTTCGGCTGACGATCCCGCGCTGAAAAGTTTACTTTTTAACGCATATATCCGTAAGCAGCACGCTCAGCCGGAAACCGCGGTTCCCGGCCCGCTTGCGGCCGCTTCCACAGCAGGAGCGAAACCCCGATTTCGGTCCTTTTGCGTAACCCTACACATAATTTTATTTTTTGCCAAGGAA
>JAISZH010000126.1 GCA_031269345.1 Desulfovibrio sp.
AAGGATTGCAGGCGGGGATCATTGAGGTCGCCCGGAATGCCCTGCGGGAAAATTTGCCTGTGGAAACTGTCGTGAAGCTGACCGGACTTTCCTTAGATGAAGTGAAGCGCCTTGCCGCTGACTTCCCCCGATAAAACAAGCCGTCCGCAATGAAACGCCCTGCCAGTTCCCTCCTTGCGGGGGAGAACCGGGCGAGGCAGCGTTTCAATATTCAACGTCAAATTCATCGGAATACAGGGTAAACTCATAGCCTGACGACAGGCGAACAAGCCAATACGGCCAGCATCCCTCCACAAGTTCCGCGTACCTGTAGCCTCGTTACGGGGTGTGCAGACGCACCCTCATGCCATGAGATAAGGCGTTCCAGAGCTTTTATCAGGCATTCATGCCGTGAATTGTATTGATCGCCAAAGACGGAAAGGCCGAGCAGGAACCTGCTTTTGACGCGGCAAGGCCAAACTGTCAATCGGCATTTAAATTTGACCCGCCTGCCGGAGCGTCACGAAATTGCTTTTGAGCCGACCGCCGGGCAGCAGCAGTTCGCGGATCATCCGCAAATCGGTTCGGGCGAGGACCGGGCCGCTGCCGGAAAAGAGCCTCCGCATGTATCAGGAAGACTTTTCAGGAAGCAATTTTTCCAAACGCTTTCTTACAGAATGAGCGGGCGATATGGTCATATCATTTGCCCGCGATATTTCCCCTTGCGGTTACTCCCTTGCGGTTACTTGAATTTTACGCGAAAAAACCTTATATTTTTTTACCAAGGAGAACCGCGCAAAATGGAGCTAAAACCGCTTTCACCCCGCTTCGATGTTGTATTCAAAAACATATTTGCGGAAAAGAACATTGGAGTTTTAGCGGATTTCTTGAAAGCCGTCCTCGACTTGCCTGCTGACGAGTATCAGGAAATCCGCGTGATCGACCCGCATCTGTTGCGAAGGCACAAAGACGGCAAGCTCGGTATCCTTGACTTGAGAATTGTGACCAAAAGTGGTAATTCTGTTGCGGTGGAACTCCAGGTCGCCCCCCAACCATCCATCTGGAAACGCATGGAGTATTACAACGCAAGGCTCCTGACCGACCAGGTGGATTCCGGCGATGATTATGACAAAATCAACCGCGCCATAAGCATCCTGATTTCATATCCGATATTGATTAAGGAAAACAAGGAATTTCATCACAACTTCGTCAAGCACGATAAAAGAACAAATATCACGTATCCTGATTCATCAGAGATCCACGTGTTAGAGGTGCAAAAGGCGAAAGACGCGGAAGAGTCGCCGTTGGTGAACTGGCTCCGTTTCTTCGCCGCCGAAACAGCGGAGGAATATGCTATGGCCGCTCAAACACGACCCGCAATAGCCGAGGCATGGGGAGTTGTCCAATACCTCAGCGGCGATGAGGAAGCCCGGCGTCTGGCCGAATATGAGGAAATGGCCCGCAGAGACGAGGCGGACAGGCAGAAAGGCGCGTATAAGCAAGGATTGCAGGAAGGACGGCAGGAAGGTCGGCAGGAAGGACGGCAGGAAGGTCGGCAGGAAGGACGGCAGGAAGGTCGACAGGAAGGTCGACAGGAAGGTCGGCAGGAAGAGAAATTGGAAGTCGCCCGGAATGCCCTGCGGAACAATATGGAGCATAGTATGATTGCCGACCTTACCGGCCTCTCTTTGGAAGAAGTGAAACGGCTTGCCGCAGACCTCACCTGACGACAAACTTTCTCTTGATGCGAATAGTGCCCCGCCGGACGCGGTACCGGCGGGGCATTGTCTTCTTGTCTTCAAGACTGTTCTCATAGAGCAAACAGCGACATTTGCACGGGCTTTCTGCCCGTGAGTTCGTCCAGCATATTCTTTGCTCCTTTGTGTATCGGTCTACGGTTTTTTGACACATTTTAATTGCTCAAGCGCCTCAGCCTATTGGTTTCATCGAAAAATCCAAATTGGTACTTCATATGCCATAGATACATCATAAATATAGTTATTTCGAGCTGTTTTTCCTAACTATCAAGAAATATTATAGAAAATTTCATGACAAAACAGTTGAAGTTTTTAGAGGTTCCCCTAATATAGTGGCCATGATATGAGTAACACCATGAAAATGACAGAATTTTTGTCCTTCTATAATTTCATGAAGTCGAACAATTTTAACCGGCTTTTTAATCAATATAACAATGACATAAGTTCTGTTCAGTATGAAGTGCCTGTGAATATATCAGCGGCATATGTCAAAAAAGGGGATTCTGTTCTTGATTGGTCCTGTGGTAATGGGCATTTTTCATTTTTTCTTGGATATAAACAGGCGCAAGTAACAGGGTCGTCGTTTTATAACGCAATACCGGAATCATTGAGTAGCGAACAATTTTTTTCATTAAGGCTTGTTGATGAAAAAGAAACAGTAGCTCTCCCATTTGATGATACTTCTTTTGATTCTGTATTCAGCATTGGAACTCTTGAACATGTTCACGAAACAGGCGGCGATCAAGTTTTGTCATTAAAGGAAATTCGACGCGTTTTGCGCAGCCATGGGCATTTTCTGTGTTTTCACCTTCCATACAAGTATAGCTGGGTTGAAAATGTTGGACGTATAATCCCAGCTAGAATACGGAAAAAAATGCCTGTCGGACATCCGCATTCGAAGAGATTCAATAAAAAAGACGTCAGATCCTTGCTCGAACAATCCGGATTTTCGCTGATTGACTTTGGAGTATACAATTTTCTACCAAGAAATTTCACTTATGCATTGCCACAATTTTTGAAGAACAACCGCCAGTTCATTGCGTTGTTTAATGCAAGTGACACTCTCCTGTCATTTATTCTGCCGTTTTTTTGCTCGCAGAGTTATTTTGTAGCTCGTAAAACCACATGAGATTTCAAGCAAGATACCTCTTTCTACCCCCACAATTCTGGCGGTAACTGCGCCCCTTGCCGCTCTGACTCGTAGCTTTCCCGGCAGTTGTTGGGATCGAAGAAAAAGAGCGTATCGAGTAGTCAACGCAGCCAAGAGCGTTTTTCACATAGAAAAATGAAACGATAGCATTCTCCAGGCGTTTTGAATCAGGGTTATCAAAATCCTTGCAGTTCCACAGAGTTTGCAACAGCCACCGGACGAGGAAAAAGAGCTTCTCCGCGCAGGCGGTTGACGTCCTTGCGGGGTGGGTTGCCGAAAAGGCGTTTGTATTCCCGGTTGAACTGACTGCGGCTTTCATACCCCACAGCGACGCTCGCGCCGCTTGCGTCTATGTCCTGCGTCAGCATAAGGCGTTGCGCCTCATGCAGCCTGAGTCGCTTTTGAAACTGCAACGGGCTAAGGGTGGTGAGTTCCTTGAAGTGCCGGTGAAACGTGGACGGGGCCATGCTGACCATTTCCGCCAATTCTTCAATATGAACGGTAGTGGCAAGGTTCTGTTTCAACCAGGATATCGCCTGCGCCACCCGGTTCGCTTGGGAACCGGCGGTATGAAAAGAGCACAGTATGTGGCCGTTCGGCCCTGTAAGCAAACGGTAATGGATTTCACGGACAATCATCGGCCCCAGAACGGACAACCTTTCGGGCGCCTCGAAGAGTTCCGCGAGGCGCAAAAAAGCGTCCAGGAGGTCGGCGCCGAGGGGTTGGACGTGTATCCCCTTTACCATGACGCCGGGGTCAAACGGCTTGGTGGGAATTTCCAGGGCGAGTTGGGCAATCAGGTTTCTGTCCAGATCAATGGCGATGGATGTGCAGGGCGAATCGGGCGACGCCTCGCAAATCATACTCGCCCCCGGCATGTCAACGCCTGTCACCAAGATATCGTCTTCCCCGTATTTGTATTCGTCCGTCCCCATGAACGCCCGTTTATACCCCTGCACCATTTTGACTATCATGGGCCGGTAGAAACACGTCTGCGGTTCCGTCGTCTCGTCCCGGCGATATGTCCACACCCCGGCAAGGCCGGTTTCATAGGCGCCCGGTTTGGGCATGCGGCCGATAACATGCCGCTTGAGCAGTTCCCTCGCTCTGTCAAGGTCTATACGGTGCTCGACCGGCATAGTTCCCTCCTTTCCCGACATATTGTCCTTGTCGCTCCTCGTATAGCACAAATGCGCCAAGTTTGCATCCGTGCGAGAGTATTGTGCAAACAATAAGCAGAATTGTGTCTTCAGATTGCTCCCACAGTCTCCTATAAATATCAATGTCACCGGACGAGAAAGCGATATCGGGCGTTTCCTGGTCAGGGGAAGACCGCATGCTCGCCTCAGCCGACACTCTATACCAAAGGAAGCCGCTATGGAAAACGCAAACTGGGCACAGGTCTGGAGGTCGCCGCCATTGGCCTTGGTTGCATGGGATGAGCTTCGGTTATGGTCCCCCCGCCGAAAAGGTGAAATGATTGCGCTCATCGGTAAAGCCGTGGATAGGGGCGCACGGTATCCGGAAGAAATTGAGCGTATGACTGGAGTATAGGAAAACTTTTCATTATCCTTAATCATGAAAAGGGCGAATCGGAATGAATAAACCGACAGGCATATCACGGCGCGGTTTTTTGAAAGGCGGCGTTTTGGCTGTGGGCGGCGCGGCCTTGTCAGGCATGACCGGGAGTCTGAGCAGCGCTTTCGCGGACTCTCGTACCGGGACACAGGGAAAAGCGACCGTGTTCTTCCTCAGGGACATCAGCGGGGAAGGGCTGCGCAAATTGTATGCACACGTCAATCAGGGCATGACCGGTAAAATCGCGATAAAGCTGCATACCGGCGAATCCGGCGCTCCTAACATCATCCCCGGCGACATGGTCAAAACGCTGATGGCCGACATTCAGGGCGGCACCATTGTGGAATGCAACGTGTTATATAACAGCCCGAGGAAAACTACCGAAGGGCATCGCAAACTTATCGCGGAGAACGGTTGGACATTCTGCCCGGTGGACATCATGGACGAGTACGGTGATGTCAGTCTGCCCGTTGCCGACGGGAAATGGTTCAAGGAAGTCGCCTTCGGAAAGAACATCCTGAACTACGACTCAATGCTGGTGCTTACCCATTTCAAGGGACACGCGATGGGCGGATTCGGCGGCTCGTTGAAAAACATCGCCATCGGCTGCGCTTCCGGAAAGGTCGGCAAAGCGCAGTTGCACGCCGCGAGCAGCGGTCCCTGGCCGGACGGGCCAGAGTTCATGGAGCGCATGGTCGAGGGAGGTAAGGCCGTCACCGACCATTTCGGTTCCCGCATCACCTACATCAACGTGCTACGCAAAATGTCGGTGGACTGCGATTGCGCTGGAGTCCGTGCGGCGGTCCCCACCGCTCCCGACCTGGGAATGCTGGCATCCACGGATATTCTGGCTGTGGATCAGGCTTCGGTGGACATGGTATACGCGCTGCCCGAAGCTCAAAAAGCCGACCTGGTGGAACGCATTGAGTCCCGAAGCGGCTTGCACCAGCTTGAGTACATGAAGCAACTCGGCATGGGAAACTCATCATATACATTGATCCCCGTGTAACCATGCTGAAAGGCGCAAGTAAACGAACGTGTGGAGGAGAACATGCAGTATAAAACATTTAAGGATGCAAAACTGTCAGCGCTCGGTTTTGGCAATATGCGTTTGCCAACGCTTGACAATGGAACGATTGACACGGACGAAGCCAATAAAATGATAGCGTATGCCTATGAGAACGGCATAAATTATTTTGACACGGCTTATGGGTACCACGGAGGTGAATCGGAACGGTTCATCGGCGCATCGCTTGCGCGATTCCCCCGTGATACCTGGTACTTGGCGAGCAAGTTTCCCGGTTATGAAAAACGCGCGGAGTGGAAACCGGCAGAGGTGTTCGAAGAGCAGCTACAAAAGTGTGCAGTGGACTATTTTGATTTTTACCTGCTGCACAATGTGTACGAGAATAACTTAAAAACATACTTGAATACAAAATGGAACATTATTGATTATCTGTTGGCGCAGAAAGATGCAGGGAGAATCAAGTATCTTGGATTCTCCAGCCATGCAGGTAATGAGATTTTTATGAAGTTCCTGAGCCTGTATGGCGATAAAATGGAATTTTGCCAGATTGAACTCAATGCCCTTGACTGGAAGTTACAGGACGCAAAAACGAAATATAAAGCATTGATTGAGAGAGGCATTCCGGTGTGGGTAATGGAGCCTGTCAGAGGCGGCAGGTTGGCCTCGTTATCCGCTGCAAACGAGGAACGGCTTAAAGCTGCTCGCCCTGATGAAAGCATTGCGGCCTGGGCTTTCCGCTGGCTGCAAACGTTGCCGCAAGTATCCGTAACCTTGAGCGGTATGACAAGAATGGAACAGGTGCAGGACAACGTCAGAACTTTTGCCGAAAACAAACCGCTGAATACGGACGAAAAGAAACTGTACGAGGAAATCATATCCGGGCTTGCCGAGATGCTTCCCTGTACCTCCTGCCGGTACTGTCTCTCCGGCTGCCCGCGGGAACTTGACATACCCACGCTTCTTGCGCTGTATAATGACTGCCGTTTCGAGCCGTCCATGATCGCGAATATGGCTGTGGACGCAATGAAACCGAGCAAGCGTCCGTCCTCTTGCATTGCATGTGGAAAATGCCTGGAGGTCTGTCCACAGAGTATCAATGTGCCGGAAGCCTTGAGGCACTTCCAGTCCATTCTGGACAAGATACCGCATTTTGCTCTTGTTCCGCCGGTTGAGGAGGATGAATGAAAATATTGATGACAATTTTTTTGGCTCCAGTTGCGTTCAATACTTATTGCGCGTAACATGCCAAAGACTTTCCCGGCTTGAGGTAAATCAGGTTGGTTCTCCTTGACAGCGGTCCAGAATTCTGTTGAATTTCACACAATGTGTCCGCGAAAACGTCTTTGTTCCGCGCATTTTTTCCGGCGGGCGGCGAAGTGCGCGGGGGCTTTTCGTACCAATTCGCTTTCGATGGAGCAGTTCACCAATGAAACGAGTGAGCCGCCCGGCAAGGATTTGCGGGCAAATCCCTGCCGCGAAGCGGGAGCAGGCGGGCTTTGCCCGCCGTAAGCGAACTGTTTCAAGTGTGGATTGCTCTAGTACCATGTATCGCTTAAAACTGCGCATGCGCTTCGTTTTAAGCGATAAGATCGCACGGCAATAAACGCGATTTTTGCCGTGCTCACGCCGCCTGCGGCGGCGCGCCGGGCTTGTCAGCCCGGCGGATAGTACGCCGTTTAATGCACATTTTTAAACGTTACAGCGTACTAGGGAAACACTGATTAATTGGGGCTCCGCCCCAAACCCCGCCGGGGGAAATGATTTCCCCCGGACCCCCTCAGTGTAACCATCTGAAATATCAACCGGGAGCGCAGAGGAATCATTCCCCTGCCGGGGAAGTGCGAGGCGGCTTTGCCCCCTCACTGGAATAACTTAGTGTTTCCCTGGAAAACGAATTGGTATGGCGGAGGCAAAGCCGCCGCCCGCAAGTTTTTGCAAAATCAGACTTCACCTGTTTTTCAAAAACTTTGGCGTCTTGTGTCCAGACTCGTTTGAATGCAACCTGGCATCAGGATGAAGCCTCCAGGCGGAGGGTGGATATGGAAGAACTGATTGAACAATTGTCCGTGCTGCTTGAAAATAAAGTGGGCCGTCTGTCCGAGGTCACGCAGATCTTGGAAGAAGCGGACGTGCGCGTCAAGAGCATGGTTCTCGCGGACACTTCAGAATTCGGCATTTTACGCCTGATTGCGGATCAAACTGAAGGCGCTTATCAAGCCTTGAAGGCCAGAGGCTACACCGCCGGACGCACGCGCGTGGCAGCCGTGGGGGTGGGGGAAAATTACCGCCAACTGCGCGCCGCCCTCGCCCTGCTGGAAAAACAGACCATAAACGTGGAATACATGTACGCCTTCCCGCCGCGCGGGAAAGAAAGCGTCACGGTCTTCCGTTTCGACAAAACAGAAGAAGCGGCCGGGATTTTACGCGCCGGCGGTTTCCGCATTTTTTCCCCTTCAGAAATCTGATGCGCTATTTTCCGATTTTCATCGATCTTTCCGGCAAAACGATCCTGGTTCTGGGGGCGGGAAAAGTCGGAGAGCGTAAAATACTCTCCTTGCTCAAGGCTTCACCGAAAAAAATAGTCCTGATTGACCCGGGCCTGTCTTCCGCAGGCACCCTGGAAAAATTCACCGCCCTCGGGCTTGAATGCCTGTCCCGCTCCTTTCGCCCCGAAGACCTGCAAGGTAAAGACCTTGTCTTTGCCGCCAGTTCCGACCACGGGCTAAACGCCGAAATAGCCAGGCTCTGCGCCGGGCGCGGCATACTCTGCAACTGCGCCTCGACCCCCGATGAGGGAGACTTTTTCGTACCCGCGCATTTTTCCAGGAACGAACTTTGTCTTGCGGTCGGCACAGAGGGCGCAAGCCCAGCCCTTGCCAAACGCCTGCGCGAAGACCTTGAAGCCCGCCTCGGATCGCGTTATGCCCTCACCCTCGCCCTGCTTAAAAGACTGCGCCGCCCCCTGTTGGAACTGGGCCTGGGAGCGGAGGCCGATGCCGGGCTCTTCCGCGCCCTGGCCGCTTCTCCCTTGGAAGAATGCCTGGAAAAGGGAGAAAAAGACAAAGCGGCAAACCTGCTTCGCGGGCTCCTGCCGGACGCGCTTAAATCCCGCGCGGGAGAATTTCTGCATGGACTATGAAAATCTGCTCTTTATCTGCGTGGCCTTTCTTTACTCCCTTGGGGCCTTCGGCATTCTCATAGGCACTCTGGCGATGCGCCGCCCCTTGGGCATAGCGGCCGATATCCTCACCCTGGCCGGATTTACCCTGCACAGCCTCTCCCTGTTGCTGGCCTTCATCACCGTGGGCTACGCGAACCTGTCGGCGAACCAGCACCTGCAATTTCTGGCCTGGTGCATCATCGCCTGCTATCTGGCCGCAAGATACAAACTGCGCCACCCCTTTCTGGGCATGACCGCGGCGCCCCTGGCCCTGCTCCTCTACATCCTCTCCCTGCGTCTTACCGGGCTGAAAAACCTGCTGCCCGACAATCTTTCGGCCCTTTTCTTCAGCCTGCACATCTGGTCTTTGTATTTGAGCCTGGCCATCATGGCCCTGGCTTTCGGCGCCGGTCTGCTTTTCATTTACACGGAAAACAGGATCAAAAAGAAAGAGCCGCTGGCCGGGTTCACACGAGACATGCCCGCCCTTGGCGCCTACGACAAAATAAACAAGGGGGCGGTGATCATCGGCTTTCCCCTCTTCACTCTCGGGCTGATGGCCGGCATTATCTGGGCTCCGGCGGCCCAGACGGTGGCGGCAAATCCCAAGGCCATGTTTTCCCTGTTCATCTGGCTCTTGTACGCCCTGCTCTTCTACCAGCGCACCGCCCTGGGATACAGGGGAAAAAAAACCGCCCTCATGGCGATTCTCATTTTCAGCGTCTCCGCCCTGTCCTTGATAATCGACCTCACAACATTCCATCACAGCCACCGGTTTTTTCCAGACTGACATGGACAGCGAACTCCTTATCGTCGGCTTGAACCACAAGACGGCCCCGGTTGAGGTACGCGAACGCTTTGCTCTGAGCGAGGGAGACTTGTCCGGAAAAACGCTGCTCACCGGGGGAGACGTCAGCGAATGCCTGATCCTGTCAACCTGTAACAGGGTCGAGATTCTTGCCGTGGGCAGGCCGGATACCGCCCCGGAGTGTCTGCTCGGGGCCTGGGCCGAAGTTCGCGCTGAAACGCCTGATCGCCTGCGCCCCTATATTTACACGCACAAAGGCCGGGAGGCCGTGCGCCACATCTTTGCCGTGGCCGCGAGCCTGGACTCCATGGTGCCCGGAGAACCGCAAATCCTCGGACAACTGAAAGACGCCTACAAAAAGGCCCTGAATGGAGGCACGACCAGACATATCCTGAACCATCTGCTGCACAAGGCCTTCTTTGCCGCCAAACGCGTGCGCAGCGAAACGGGCATCGCCTCCAGCGCCGTATCCGTCAGCTACGCGGCCGTGGAACTGGCCAAGCGCATCTTCGACGACATGGGAAAAACCCGCGCCATGCTCATAGGCGCGGGGGAAATGGCCGAACTCGCGGCGGTTCACCTGATCAACGCCGGAATATCCTCCCTCAAAATAACAAACCGCACGCAGGAACGCGCCGCGCATCTGGCCGGGCGCTTCCACGCCGAAGCGGTGCCCTTTGAAGACCTCGCGCGGCATCTGGCGGAAGTCGACATCATCATCAGTTCGACCGGCTCCACGGAACCGATCATCAGGGAAGCGGACCTGCGCGGACTTATGCAGAAACGCAAAAACAAACCGATGTTCTTCATAGACATAGCCGTGCCGCGGGACGTGGAACCGGCCGTGAACGCCATCGACAACATCTACCTCTACGATATTGACGATCTCAAGGAAGTCGTGGAGGAAAATCTCATCCACCGCCGCTCGGAGGCCGTGCGCGGACAGGAGATCGTCGATTGGGAAACGCAGGCATTCTGCGCCTGGATGCGCTCCCTGGTTCTGCAACCGACCATCGTGGACCTGGTGCGCAGAGGGGAAAAGATCGCCGGCCGTGAACTGGAAAAAACCCTGAAACGCCTTGGCCCCCTGCCGGACGGCGCCTGTGACGCGCTCAAGGTCATGCTTACCTCTGTGGTCAGAAAACTCAACCACGAGCCCATAACTTACCTGAAAAAGGCCTGCGCGGACCACCCCGAGGCAAAGCTGCGCCACATAAGCACGATGCGCCGCATCTTCAACCTTGACAATGAAAAGCAGGATGAATATTCCAAGGAAGGCCCGGAACAATCCTGAAAGACTACCGCGAAAACTAATGAGAACCTACACCATAGACCAACTGGAAGAGGCCGATATCGCCGCCCTGAACGCGCGCCTTCTGGACATGGGGCTCCAGGCCGGCCTGGAGGGCGTCTACTGGCTGCCCGTCCCAAGGCCGCTGCTGAATCCAAGGCAGGTTGAACACCTCGAACAATGCGGGCCTTATTGTCTGGCGCTTGAGGTGGAGGCCGACCAGATCAACATGGAACTGCTGGTCAGAGGGCAGGGGCGCATCCACTGCGAATGCGTCTCCTTTGCCGGAGAAAAGCTGCGCGACCATATGATCAAATATCTGGAAGATTTGCTCACGGAACTCAAAATTACCTTCTGACCCGCCATGTCCGGCGATTTACGCAAACCACAGCCAGATCCCGGCGCATCCCGCGCTTGCCCGCAGCCGCCCTCCCTTCCGGAGAAACTTCAAGACCTTGCGCCCGCTCAGGCGCGTTTCTGCCTCGGCATACTGCGCGGCATGGAAAAAACCTTGGAGCGCCCGCTCAAAGGTTCCACCATTTTCGCCGCCTTTTCCGGAGGGGCGGATTCCACGTCCCTGCTCCTTGCCCTGCGCTGGCTGCGTCCCAAAGCCGGATTCGCCCTGCACGCCCTGCACCTTGACCACGGCTTGCGCCCCTCTTCAGCGGCGGAGGCCGAATATTGCCGCAAGTTCTGCTCGGAACTCGGGCTTGAATGCCTTACCCAAAGCCTTAATCTGAAAAACGAAGGGACAAGCGGCGTGGAAGAGAGGGCGAGAAAAGCCCGCTACGCCTTTTTCGCTGAAAAGGCGGCACAAACTCCAAACGCCCTGATCGCCCTCGGCCACAACTGCAACGATCTGGCCGAGGATATCCTCATGCGCCTGATCCGTGGGACGGGCTGGCCCGGGCTTTCCGGCATGCGGGCCTATGACCGGCGGCGCGCCCTGATACGGCCCATGCTCGGCACACCCAGAACACGCATCGAAGGCTTTCTGGCCGGCCTGGGCGTCACCTGGCTGCGCGACGAAAGCAACCTGAACAGAACTTTTTTTCGAAACCGCGTCCGCCTGGACATCTTACCGCTCATTCTCAGGGAAAACCCCTCCTTTCTGGAAGCCGCCGCCGGCCTGCGCCTGCTGGGCGGGGCGGACGAGGAATATTTCGCGGCTTTGCTCGCCGACGCCGCCCCGCAAGACCCAAAACAAACGGTATTTGTTTCCGGACAAAGACTTGCCGGTCTGCACAAGGCCCTGCGTCTGCGTCTCTACAAAAAAATCCTCGACGCCCTCGGGCCGGGGCAGACGCGTCTGGCAACGCTGCTGGAGGCGGATGCGGCCTGGCTTGCCGGCAAAGGACCAGCCGAACATCTTCTGCCCGGCGGCAAAAAAATCCGGACAGAGAAAAGAGGCTTGTCTTTTTTTGCGGCTGGGGAAATACCATAAGGCCAGAGCGGGAAATATCAAGCGGGGAACATTGGCGCACAACACTGAACTGCGCATGCTCCGGGCGGACCATGCTTTGCCTGCGGGATACGTTCATCGCTTACGCCTTTGGCGGCGGGCGTCAGCTCTCGCGGCCGCCAGAGCAATTTCAAAGTGAAATTGTTCTAGCCGGACGATGCCGCGACCTCCGCAAAGCGCTTAGCCACCATGTGGAATACGTCAACCAGGACGGGATCGAAGTGGATTCCACGCCCGGATTCGATGATCTCTTCTGCCTCCTTGGTAGTGAAGGCTTTTTTGTAAGACCGGGCGGAAGTCAGCGCGTCGTAGACGTCGGCGACAGCCATCAGCCGTCCTTCCAGCGGGATTTCAAAGCCTTTCAGTCCAGCCGGGTATCCCGTGCCGTTCCATTTCTCATGGTGGGTTCCGGCGATAATCCGGGCATGGGTAAGAAAGGCGTGTTCGGTCGTTTTGCTCGCTATCCTGTCCACCACTTCCACTCCCACCGCCGCATGCCGCTTCATTTCCTCAAATTCCTCCGGGGTCAGGCCGCCCGGCTTGTTCAGGATCGCGTCGCTGATGGCGATTTTGCCCACGTCATGGAGCTGGGCCGACCGAAGCAGAAAATCCAGATCCCATAGGGAGACCTCCTCCATATAGATCTTTTCCTCCTGCAACTTGTCCAGCAGGAGTTTCAAATAGCCCTGCGTGCGGCTGACGTGCCCTCCAGTCATATTGTCCCGGAATTCCACCATCTCCGCCACGGTGGTCAATACCGCATTTTGCAGTTCGACAACCTGTTCCGTCTGCTGGCGCACCTTTTCCTGCAGATTTTCATTGTAGTCCTGCAGTATTCTTCTTTGGGAGACCAGCAGAAGATGGTTTTCAATACGCTTTTGCAGAAGCGGGGCGGAAAATGGTTTCGCCACATAGTCGATGGCCCCGAGGCTCAGTCCTTCCAGTTCGCTACGCTCGTCCTTCTTGGATGTGAGGAAAATTACAGGGATGTCGGCCCAGCGGCTATTCGCCTTCAGCAGCCTGATGGCCTCGTAGCCGTCCATCTCCGGCATCAGGATATCCAGAAGGATCAGGTCCGGCGTCACGTGTTCCAGAACTTCAAAGAGTGTCGCCGCCGAGGGGATGGCGTAGACCTCGTAGATGTTTTTCAGCATGTTCTTGCCGACGGTCAGGTTGGCGATATTATCGTCTACCAGCATGATCTTGTGACGCCCTTTCTCCATGTCGCACCTCACGACCTTGCCCGGCGAAATCCGTCCTTTCCGTGCGTTGCCCCCTCCGCCGGACACGCAGAGGGGGATTTTCCGCGGAAAGCGCGTTTCCTGCCCGCTTTGGCGGCGTTACAGCCGCCTTGCCGGGTGGTTACTGCAGCCGCTGCTCATGCCCCATGAGACGGCTTTTGCTGCTCTGACAGTTTGGCGAGAATCTCTTGAAAATTCATCTTGTCCACACGTTCCCTGATCCATGGAATCAATTCCGGCTGGTGTTCATAAGTAAATTTTTCCAGTTCGGCCATGGCCGAGTCCACCCCGTCCATGTCGTAAAGCTCACAAGCCTCCCTCAATCTGTCCAGGGTCTCCGCATCCGGCTCGTATTTTTTCGGTTTCCGCTCTTCCGCGTCGTCGCTGTCGCGCAGCATTGCGGACAGGCCGGCAATCAGCTTTTCAGCCGCCTTGAGAAAGTCCTCGTTATGGGCTTTGATAAAGGCAAAATCGCCGGAATGGGCCGCGTGCTCCAGCTCTTCCGCCGCTTTTCCCACCTGCATGGCGCAAATTCCGTAGCTGCTGCTCTTGATGCCGTGCACCACGATGGTGTAGTCCGAAATATCTTTTTCCGCAGGCTCGCGGAGTTGATCAAGCAGGGCGGGAGTACTCACGGAGTAGGTGCGCAGGCTACTCAGACATGCTTCCCTGTCGCCTCCGAACCGCTCCAGGCATTTCAGCGCGTCAAAGCCCTCAACCCGCCATTGCTCCGCAATCTGCGCCCGGGCTTCCTCCTCTTCAGCCGCCGCCGGGCTTGCCGATGCCGTTTCCTCCTCCTCCTCGTTCCGCACTTTGTCCCGCACCCATTGCTTCATCACCATATCCAGCCGGGGAATGTCTATGGGCTTGTCGAGAAAGGCCTGAAAACCGCGTTCCAGGAATATCTGCTCGTTTCCCACAATGGCGTTGGCGGTGAGGGCGATGATGGGCACGGTTTTTGCGTATTCCGTCCCGATCTCCTCCCGGATGCGCCTTACAGCTTCGATTCCGTCCATGCCGGGCATCATGTGATCCATAAAAATAGCGTTGTAGCGCACCTTTTCCTCTCGCACCAGATCAATGGCCTGTTGGCCGCTGGTCGCGAAGTCGACCTGCATGCCGTAGGGTTTCAGCATGCCCAGAGCGACCTCCAGATTGGTCAGGACATCGTCCACAATCAGCACCTTGGCGTCCGGAAGGTGATAAACCACCCTTTTGCTGCTGCGCGTAGTCTGGTGGCTAAGGAAGTGGAGGCTTTTCAGATCGTTCAGCATAGAGGCGCCTATGGGCGCGTCCGTTACCAACCGCTGGCGGACGCGCGCCGTAAAGGTGGAACCTTTGCCGTATTCGCTCTCCACTGTGATCCGGCCGTCCATCATCTCCGCAACCCTCCTGGCGATGGACAGCCCCAGGCCGGTTCCTTCTATTTTGCGGTTGCTCGTGGAATCAAGCTGTGTATAGTCCAGAAAAAGTTTATCCATATCCTTGGCGGCGATGCCGATGCCCGTGTCCCGCACTCTAAAGGTCAGCCATACGCTGTCGCCGTCAACTTCGCCGGACACATGCATGTCCACGTTTCCTTCCAGCGTATACTTGAAGGCGTTACTGAGGAGATTGTTGCAGATCTGCCTGATCCGCAGTTCATCGCCGACCATTCTGCCGGGCAGGTTTTCGTCAATATTTATGCCGAACTGGATGGGCTTTTCCCCGATGCGCAGAATGTTCATGGTGACCGTGTCGTTGATGAGACTTGCGAGATTGTACTCCACGGGGACGAGTTCGAACTTACCCGATTCGATTTTGGAAATATCCAGAACATCATTGACGGTGCCGAGCAGGATCATCCCGGCGGAATATATCTTTTCCAGGCTGTCCCTGCATTCCTCCCACTTCGCCGGGGCACTGAGCATCAATTCGGAAAAGCCGATGATCGCATTGAGCGGCGTGCGCATCTCATGGCTCATGTTGGCAAGAAAGCGGCTTTTAGCCTCCGAGGCGGAGTGTGCGAGCTCGTTCAGCTCGGCAAGATGTTCGTTTTGCTTTTCAACGAGTTGAAAAGTCTCCACGATACCCCTTGAGGTAAAAAAAGCCGCGGCGAGTCCCATTCCCAGAAGGATCAACGCCGTAAGCAGCAGGTATCTGGCCACCGGAACGACCGGGCTCTCCGAGAGAGTGGCGGACACACCCATAACCCAGCCGGACTTTGAGCCGGAGAGCTTGGTGTAGACGGCGAGGTGGTCGATGCCGGACGGGGAGCAATAGTACCCATCTCCCTTTCCTCCTTTGATCGCCTTACGGACGAAATTGGCCCAGGAATGCGCTGCCGGATTCTTTTGCTCCTCCTGCATGGCGTTGTAACGGTTATTCACCATGTACGCGCGCTCATGCGCTATAACGGTGCCATCCTCGTCCAGGATGTATATCGCCCCCGAGTTCCAAAGCTTATACGGCGCCAGGACATCTCGGAAATGCATGCCTGGAATGGTCATGGTCAGAACATAATCCCGCATGGGTACGCCAACGTAAACGACCAACTCTCCGCTCGGATCCCGCCGGGTCGTGGATATGATACTTTCTCCGGCAAGGGATCTGACCATGTACGGGCTGTCCGCCAGACTGGCCGGCATCGGAACCTTGCCGTAGGACTGCACGAAGCCGTTTCGATTGAAAACCGCCAAGCCCAGGGCAATGGGAACATTGTCTACCTGTTCCTTCAAGATATGCGCCCAGTCCTCCCTTTTGGCGTCCATCAGGCGGTGCGCCGTCGTTTCCGCCAGGGCCTTCAGCCGGTTGATCTCCGTGCTAACGAGGTTATCCGCAATTTCGCACACCAGATTGAGGGTGCTCAAGATGGCTTTATCAAGACTGCTCCTGATGAAAAAGAGGCTCGCTCCCATTGTGGTCACTACAATGGCGGCCACAATGAAGAACATCATCAGAAACATCTTCAGGCGGATGCTCACGGCGTCGCCTCCTGCTTGCGGGAACATTCCGGCACATGGCACCGGCGAGTAGCCATTCGAGCAAAAAGGTATTCCCGGCTTTGCCAGGAGTCAATCGAAATTCTCCCGCGTTTGTGTAGCCACCCGTGGGACGCCTTCCGGGATAAGGCTATTTCCTTAAAAAATTCTTTCGCGGCGGGAGTCCTCCGGGACCGGTCCTCACCGGCCCCGGAGGCGGTTTTCAATAGGTATCGAAAATACGTTGAATCTCTTTCACGTTCTTGGTTTTGGCAAGGGCGAGCATGAGCAGGATGCGGGCTTTCTGCGCGTTAAGAGAATCGGAGGTGACAAATCCCGCTTCATCGTCGGCCGGAACCCGCGTCACCATGCCCGTGCCGGTTCGTGAGGAGCGCACGACCACAATGCCTTTCTTTGCCGCTTCAGCCAGGATTTTGCGTTGCGGGGTGAAAATACTGCCGTTGCCCATGCCCGCCACGACAATCCCGGCCGGGTTGCCGGCAAGTATGCCGTTTAAAGCGTCCGGACCAGCGTCCACATAAGTGTAGAGAATCTCCACTTTTGGCAGAGAGGTGAGCGAGCTTACGTCAAATTCGCTCTCGCTGGTATGCTTGCGCAGGCTGCCGCGATAGAATACCGGCTTGTTGTTCACCACATAGCCCAAAAAACCGAGATCGTTGGAGCGGAACGTCTCCGGCTGCAAGGTGTTGGTCTTGGTCACTTCGCGCGCCCCGTTGATCTCGCCGTTCATGACCAGTAAGGCCCCCTTGCCCTGGGATTCTTTGCTGCCGGCAACGGATACGGCCTGGAGAAGATTCAGAGGCCCGTCCGCGCTCATGGCGGTGGCGGGACGCATCGCGCCCACCGTAACCACCGGTTTTTTACTTTTTACGGTCAGGTTCAGGAAATACACAGTTTCTTCCTGCGTGTCGGTTCCGTGGGTGACGACTACCCCATCCGTGTCCCCGGCAAAAAGCTCGTTAATCCGTTTGGCCAGTTTGAGCCAGATATCTACAGTCATGTCGTAACTGCCGATATTTGCGATCTGCTCGGCCTTGATTTGAGCGAAGTCTTTAAGGTTGGGCACGGCGGCGATAAGTTGCTCCGCGGTCAGGTCTCCGGGCTTGTATCCCGTGAGTTGCGTGGCCGAGCCGCCCGATCCGGCAATGGTGCCGCCCGTGGCCAGAATGCTTACCTTCGGCAGGGCTTCCGCAGAGAAAGCCGGGCCGGGAGCCGCAAGCAGAAAAACGGACAGGGCCAGACAAACCAGTAAGCAAATTTTCATAACAGTCTCCTTGGCAGATGCCGCGGTTGAATTGTGGAACGTAGGTGAGCCTATGCAAACCACGGGCCGTTACGCGGGATCTCCCGCGCGCGTCACTAGTGCCTGATTGCAAAAATAACGAACATACTTTTTATGGTTATTTTTGCAGGATCGTCGGCGGAAAAACGTGGTTTTCCGCCGACTTACGCCGCCTACGGCGGCGCAAAACCCTTCGGGTTTTGTAGTGTTTACTTTTGCAAG
>JAISZH010000148.1 GCA_031269345.1 Desulfovibrio sp.
TAGGCAGTGTCGTCATGAGACATATAACACATTGAAAATATTTAGAATTTTGTGGAACTACAATATAAAATTAGTCGAATTATTTCAAAGCATTGTCTGCTTATGACGACACCATCTAGTGTTTACTTGCAAAAGTAAACACTACAAAACCCGAAGGGTTTTGCGCCGCCGCAGGCGGCGTGAGCACGGCAAAAATCGCGTTTATTGCCGGCGGCCGCGAGAGCGGACGCCCGACGCGAAGGCGTAAGCGCAATTTATTTGCGCTGTTAAACGCCGAAGTGGGCGTAAGCCGGAGAGGGCCGGGTGCATCATCTCAAAGGTAAGATGCTCTAAAGGAACCGCCATGGCTGACTTTTTCTCTTTCCTTCTCACGGCCGCAGCGGCCTATCTGCTCGGTTCGGTTCCCTTCGGCCTGCTTCTGGCCCGCGCCTTCAAGGGCATTGACCCGCGCGTGTCCGGGAGCGGCAATGTGGGCGCGACCAATGTCGCCCGCCTTTGCGGATTCAGATGGGGACTGCTGACCCTGGCCTGCGATCTTCTCAAGGGTTTTTTGCCGGTCTGTCTTCTGTCCGGCACCGATCTGGCCCGTGTGGCCGGGGTGTCCGCCATTCTCGGGCACATGTTTTCCTGCTTCCTGCATTTGAAGGGAGGCAAGGGCGTGGCCACCACCATAGGCGTTTTTCTGGCGTTCGCCCCGATCCAGCTTGTAATTTCAGGACTGGTCTGTCTGCTGGTCATATGGCGCAGCGGCTATGTCTCGGCCGGTTCTCTGGCGCTTGTCTCCCTTCTGCCCGTCCTCCTGCTTTTTTCCGGACGCGTAGGGGATTTTTTCTTTTCCCTGCCGATCTCGGCCCTGGTGATTTTCGCGCATCGCGAGAACATCGGCCGCTTGAGGCGGGGGGAGGAAAAGGCCTGGCTGAAAAAGAGCGGATAATTCCATCATAAGAGGTACGCATGAGAGACCACGATTTTCCCTCCTACCGCGCCGAGATGCGCTACCGTTGTCTGGGCTGCGGCGCGGAACGCGGCATTGACGAGCTGCTTTACACTTGTCCGGCCTGCGGGGAAGTTTTGCTGTTGGAGGACAAAGGCTTCGCCGCTTTGAAAAGCCGGGGCGGCGCTTACTTTCGCGAGGTCTTTGACGCGCGGGCCGCGGGCAGGCATCCCGCCTTGCGCGGCATCTTCCGTTTTTATGAGCTGACGGCCCCGGTGCTGGAACCGGAAGACATTGTCTATCTCGGGGAGGGCGACACGCCTCTGATAGAGGCCGCGCCGGCCCTGCGCGCGTTTACCGGCCTTTCCTTTTTCTTCAAAAACGAGGGTCAGAACCCCAGCGCATCCTTCAAGGACCGGGGCATGGCCTGCGCCTTCAGCTATCTCAAGGCGCTGGTCCGCACCCAGGGATGGGATGAAGTGCTGACCGTCTGCGCCTCCACCGGCGACACCTCGGCTTCGGCCGCCCTTTACGCGGCCTATGTCGGGCCTCCGGTCAAATCCGTGGTGCTTCTGCCGCACGGCAAGGTGACCCCGCAGCAACTGTCCCAGCCCCTGGGAAGCGGCGCCCTGGTGCTGGAAGCGCCGGGGGTTTTTGACGATTGTATGAAGGTCGTGGAGTTTCTGGCCGCCCATTATCGCGTGGCCCTGCTCAACTCCAAAAACAGCTGGCGCATTCTGGGCCAGGAGAGCTACGCCTTTGAAACGGCCCAGGCTCTGAACTGGAATATGGACAAGTGCTGCGTGTTCGTGCCCATCGGCAACGCCGGAAACATAACCGCCGTGATGCGCGGGTTTTTGAAGCTCCACGACCTCGGGATCATAGAGGGTCTGCCCAGGGTTTTCGGAGTGCAGTCGGAGCACGCCGATCCTGTTTACCGTTATTACGCCGCCCCGGAAGGAAAACGAAAGTTCGCTCCGGTCGTGGTCAGGCCCTCGGCCGCCCAGGCGGCCATGATCGGCAATCCCGTATCTTTTCCCCGCGTCCGGGTTCTGGCCGCGGAATACAGGAAACGAGGCGGAGAGAACGCCTTCACGGTTTTGCGGGTGACGGAACAGGCCATCATGGACTGCATGCTCCTGGCCAACAGGCACGGGCATATTGCCTGCACTCAGGGCGGAGAATGTCTGGCCGGACTGCTCGCGGCGAAAGAGGGCGGGTTGCTCGCTCCGGATGAGTTCGCCGTACTGGACGCCACGGCCCACGCCTTGAAATTTGTCGATTTCCAGAACCTCTACTTCACTGACAGTTTTCCAGTTGACTATGAGATCAAGCCTGAATCCGCCCTGGTCAATGCCCCGGAGCTGCTTATGTCCCCGGCGGAAAAAGAGGGGTTGGGGGCGGAGGGCTTTGTCCGGGAAGCGGCGGGACGCATCGCCGCCCGTCTGGACCTCGCGCGGATTGGCGATCGCGCCCATCTTTCCCCGCCCGCGGATGAACAAACAAAGGACTGAAACCGTGGCCTTTCCGAAACTAAGCAAAATCCTGCGCGAACATTGGGGCAAACTGCTGCTCGGCCTGTTGCTGCTGGCCCTGATCGGGCACCTTGTCTACCGTTCGGGTAAAAACCCGGAGGAACTGCTCGGGCAATGGGGCTATCCGGTCATTTTGATCTGGACCTTTGTGGAAGGCGAAACCATCGTGATCCTGGCCGGGTGGCTTTCGGAATCCATCGGCCTGAAACCCCACCTGATCGCCCTGTGCGCGTTCTGCGGCAGCTTCTCCTCGGATCAGGTCATGTTCAGCCTGGGCAAACACAAAGGAGAAGCTGTCCTGTCATATTTCCCGCGCGTGGCCCGCAACCTGGATCGGGCAAAGCGCCTTTTCCAGAAATACGATACCGCCCTGATCCTGGGTTTCCGCTTTGTCTACGGGGTACGCAACATTACCCCGATAATGCTGGGGTTAAGCGGGGTAAGCCACAAAAAGTTCTTTTTCCTGAACGCCGTCGGGGCGGGGATATGGGCGCTGTCTTTCACTTACGGGGGGCTTTACGCGGGTAAAGCCTTCATGCATCTGATGGAGCGGGTGGGGCACGGAATTTTCTACATACTTCTCGCGCTCGCGGCAGTCGCCGCCTTGATCTGGCATTTGCGCCGCCGCCGGAACGCCCGGCTCAGAGAAGGGGACAAATAGAGCGCTTTATTTCAATTCCAGATAAAAGTTGCTTCAGTTTTATTTTTCCGGAACCCCGCCGTCGATCAGAGTGCCACCACGGCGATGCCGTGCGCGTCGGCCAGGGCCAGCGCGGCCGGGCGGTCGAAAAAAAGCGCGCCCTCGGCCTCAAAGGCCAGACAGGCGTATTTATGACGGGCCATAAGCTCCACGGTCCCAGCCCCGATGCTGGGCAGGTCCATGCGCATGTCCTGGCCGGGCTTCACGACCTTTACCGCCGTACAGCCGGCTCCGCCCAGAACGCCTCCCCGTTCGAGCGTGGCGTCCGTGCCTTCCATGGCCTCCACGGCGACCACGATGCCCGCGCGCACCACCACGCACTGCCCGATATCCAGAGCGCCCACGCTTTGGGCTATGCCCCGGCCGAATTCGATATCCCGCGCTATTTCCGGATCGGGCCTGGTTTTGCCCAGGATGCCGGGGGCGCAACGGAGGGTCGGGGCCAGGGAATCCGGGCGGAGCAGGCAAAAGCCTTCACTTTGCAGCTCGTCCGCCACAGCGCGCAATATGGCGTCGTCGCCTTTGCCCTTTCCGGAAAGCTGGAAAATGAGTTTGGCCCCGCGCAGATCCGGGAGCAGGTCCAGAGCGCGGGGTTTGCTGACCGCCCCGGCCATGCAAAGCCGCCGTACCTGGTGGCTTTTGAAAAAGGAAATGAGTTTGCCGAGTTCCCCCAGGCGGACCATGGCAAAACCGTCGGCCCGATCCCGCAGGGCGGGGTCGGCGTTGCCGTATAGCCCGCAGATGAAGACCTTCTCCCCGGCTTTGCGCGCGGAATCGGCGATCAGAAAGGGGAACTGCCCGGAACCGGCGATTATGCCGATACCTTCGTCCCGCGCATCCTCACGCATCCGCCAGGTCCGGAGAACGCGCGGCCGAAAGTACCCCGCGCGGGCTTTCACGCACAAAATTCACTATTTCCAGCACTTCCGGCACATGGGCATATTGGATTTCGGCTTTTTCCAGGGCCTCGCGGCGCGGGATGTTCGCAAGCCAGATCAAACGGAAGGCGGCGCGCACCGCCGTGATCGATGACGAGGGGAGCTTGAGCCGGCGCAGCCCCACCAGATTCGGCCCTTGAACGCCAGCGCGTTCTCCGATTGCCATCATATAGGGAGGCAGATCCTGGCTGATGCCGGTCATGCCGCCGACAAAGGCGTTGCGCCCGATGCGCGAGAACTGGTGCACCGCGGAAAGCCCGCCGATGACCACATTGTCGAAAACCTGCACATGCCCGGCCAGCGTGGCCCCGTTGGACATCACGATATAGTCGCCGAGCCGGCAGTCGTGCGCGACATGGCAGTAAGCCATGATCAGGTTGTTGCAGCCGATGCGCGTGACCCCGCCTCCGCCGGCCGTGCCCCGGTGCAGGGTGGCGAATTCCCGGATATTGTTGTTGTCCCCGATCTCAAGCCGGGAAACTTCCCCCGCGAACTTCAGATCCTGGGGGGCGCCGCCCACCAGAGCGTAGGAATGGATGACATTGTTGCGCCCCATCGAGGTATAGCGCAGCACCGAAGCAAAGGCCCGGATCTCGCAGCCGTCGCCGATGCGCACGTCTTCCTCGACAAGCGCGCAGGGGCCGACGCGCACGTTGTCGCCAAGCTCGGCCTTTGGCGAGACAAAGGATGAAGGATGGACAATCGCGCCCATATCAGCCCGTCTCCTTGGCATTGGCGATTGCCGTTTTCGGCATGATCAGCGCCGTGAGGTCGGCCTCCGCCGCGCTCACGCCGTCAACCGCGGCGATGCCGTGCATCCGCCACAGGCGCATCTTGTGCCGCAGCAGAACGCATTCCAGGTCCAGGCGGTCGCCCGGCACGACGATCCGGCGAAAACGCACGTTATCCATGCCGGTAAAGAGGAACAGGGAATTTTTGACCTGTTCCGGGTCAAGATGGCGTACAATGAGAAAAGCGCCGGCCTGGGCCAGGGCTTCAATAATCAGCACTCCTGGCATAATGGGCTGACCGGGGAAGTGCCCCTGAAAAAAAGGTTCGTTGATGCTGACGTTTTTGTAAGCCGTGACACTGTGGCCCGGCTCTATGCTCACAATCCGATCCACCAGCAAAAAAGGATAGCGATGGGGAAGGAAGTCCATAACCCGCCGGGTGTCTATATAGCCGTTCAAAGCGATTTCGTTTGCGCCGGTCATCCCTCCTCCTTGCCTATCAGTTGCTTGAGCGCTGCCAGCTCTTTCTCCAACCTGAGCAGGCGTTTGTGCATCTCCGGCAGCCTGGGGAGAAGAGAGGCGGAGCGCATGAAAGTTCCGCTTTCCATAAAGGGAGAGCCGCCGCCGGTCGTGCCCCCGGGAATGTCCTTGGGCACCCCGGATTGCGGCCCTATGGTCACATCGTCGCCTATGTTCAGATGTCCGGCGATGCCGGCCTGACCGGCCATGGTCACCCGGTCCCCCACTTTGGAGCTCCCGGCTATGCCGACCTGGGAAATTATCAGGCATTGCCCGCCGAGGCTGACGTTGTGTCCGATCTGCACCAGGTTGTCCAGTTTGCTGTCCCTGCCTATGCTTGTATAACCCAAAGTCGCGCGGTCCACGCAGGAATTGGCCCCTACGTCCACCCCTTCTTCAAGGCGCACGCTTCCGATTTGCGGCACGGACTGCATCTTCCCGTCAATCCGGACGAACCCGAAGCCGTCCGTGCCGATTACGGACCCGGAACGCAGGACGCAGTTATCCCCGATTTCCACCCCGGCCAGGACCACGGCGTTGGGGTACAGCACGCAGCCCGTGCCGAGCGCGCAGTCTTCACCGACGTAGGCGCCGGGGAAAATGACGCATCCCGGCCCCAGGCTCGCGCGCGCCCCGATATTGGCGAAAGGATGCACCGTGCAGTTTTCGCCGAGGCGTGCACTCGGATGGATGGAGGCCTGCGCGCTTATGCCGGAAAATTCCCCGTCCCGGCGCGCGAAAAGCGAGGCGGCGCGCGCGAAATCACGATAAGGGGAGGGGCTTATGAGGGCGCGTTTAACCTCGTGCGCGAATTCCGCCGCCAGGATCACGGCGCAGGCGCGGCTTTGCGCCAGCTTGCTCCGATACCTGGGATTGGCGAAAAAGCTCACTTCGCTTTCCGTGGCTTCATCAAGGGTGTTTAAGCCGGTGAATTCGCAGTCCTCGCCAGACAGGATCAGGTCAAAGGCCGCCGCCAGTTCGGAGAGAAGCATTCCGTCCTTCCCGCGTTGTGGGGTGGGTTACTTGCCCGTTCCGGGCCGGGGCGAGGTCCCGCCCGGCCTGGCGGTCCCGGGGGCCGTGGCGTTCCGGGGAGCCGGTGCCGTGGCGTTCGTTGCCGCGGGCGCATTTTGGGGCGGGCCGCTCTTAAGCATCTCGTCCTTGATTTTCTTGAACACGACATTGGCTTCGGCGAGCATGTCCCCGGTGACGTCCAGATTGGAATCGTAATAGGGTATGGAGGCGATATCCATGACCAGGCTGTACCCTTTCCGCTTGGCCAGATTTTCCGCCGCCTGGTTGAGGATCGAATCTATGTCTTGGCGGACGCGCAGTTCGTCTGCCTGTAACAGGCGCATGAAGGCCTGGGCCCGTTCCGAGTATTCGCGTTGTTCCTTGGCGAAGTCTTCCTGCTGCTTGGGCGTGGGCTTTTTCGCCTGGAAACCTTCCATCTTTTTTTCCAGCGCGGCCCGGTCTTTTTCAAGCAGCATCTTCTGCGCTCCGTATTTGCTGTCAATCGCCGCCCTGGCGTCCTGGACGGCGTCGCAGGCGGCGGCCACTTTCTGCAAATCAAATACGGCAACGCTCAACTCGGCCGCCCCGGCGTCCGGCGCGGCGCACAGAAGAAAGGCGGTCGCCAGACAAAAAATTTTACGCATGATTCGCTCCTTGCAGGTTGCTGGCTGTTATTCGCACACTATAACAGCAATTTCCCCATCGGGCACATAAAAAATTTGTCAATTATTACAGGCAAAAAAGTCTAATGAATCTTTAAACGCCCGGCTGCAAAGGACGCGCCCGCCCCCTGATGCGCTGGATATTTGCCGGGAAAAGTTTTACAGATTTCTGCAGGGAAATCTGAACAGCGGCTGCCGTCGCCGCGCGGATCGCTCCGACTAAGTCTCATCTCACCAAAAATACCTTAAAATAATTAAAGAAAGCCATGCCACTCCCGAAAAAGCCCGCCAATCTTCCCCCGGTAGAGGTGAACCCGAACGCCGCCATTGTCCTTGCCAAGCGTTATCTGAAAAAAGACCCGGACAACGGGAACGCGGAAAGCGCGGAGGATATGTTCTGGCGCGTTAGCGCAGCCGTGGCCGCAGAGGAGGGAAAATACAAAAAGTCTCCCTGGAAGACCGCGGATCTGGCCAGGGCTTTCTTTTCCCTGATGACGAGTTGGAAGTTTCTCCCGAATTCTCCGACCCTGATGAACGCCGGCACGGACCTCGGCCAGTTGTCGGCCTGTTTCGTCCTGCCCGTGGGGGATTCCATCGAGGAAATTTTTGACGCGGTCAAGTACGCTGCCATGATCCACAAATCCGGCGGGGGTACGGGATTTTCCTTTTCGCGTCTGCGTCCCAAGGACAGCCGCGTCGGCTCCACCGGAGGCGTAGCCTCCGGACCCCTGTCTTTTTTGCGCATTTTCAACACCGCTACCGAGCAAATCAAACAGGGCGGCACCCGGCGCGGGGCGAACATGGGCATACTGCGCGTCGATCACCCGGACATAATGGAGTTCATCCATGCCAAGGAACGGGAGGGGGAATTCAACAATTTCAATCTCTCCGTGGCCTTGACCGAAAATTTTATGAAAGCTGTGGGAAAAGGAGAGGATTTTCCCCTGATCGCCCCGCACACCGTAGAGATCACAGGCAGCCTGAACGCGCGCGAAACCTTTGAAATTCTGGTGGAAAAGGCATGGAAAAGCGGCGACCCGGGCATAGTCTTTCTTGACCGCATAAACCGCGACAACCCGAACCCGGAACAGGGCGAAATAGAATCCACCAACCCTTGCGGTGAACAACCCCTGCTGCCTTACGAGGCCTGCAATCTGGGCTCGGTGAATCTGGCCCGCTTTTTCCGGCCCGGAGAAAGCGGCGAGAGGGTCATGGACTGGGAAGACCTGCGCGCGGTCATTCACCTGTCCGTGCGTTTTCTGGACAACGTCATAGACGCTTCCTGTTTTCCCCTGCAAATGATCACGGACAAGGTGCGTGAAAACCGCAAGATCGGTCTGGGGGTCATGGGCTACGCGGACCTTCTCTTTCAGCTCGGCGTTCCTTACAACAGCCTGGAGGCCATCACCCTGGCGGAAAAAGTAATGGCCTTCGTCCAAAGCGAGGCGCGGGGGGCATCGGCTGTCCTGGCCAAAGAACGAGGACCTTTCCCGGCCTATGAGAAATCGGTCTTCGCCAAAAAAGGGCAGGGTCCGTACCGCAACGCCACCACCACGACCATCGCCCCAACAGGCACTTTGTCAATACTCGCCGGATGTTCTTCCGGGATCGAGCCCCTTTTCGCCCTGTGCTTTTCCCGCAATGTCCTGGACGGAGAAAAGCTGGTGGAAGTCAACCCCTATTTCGAAGAGGCCCTGCGCGCCGCCGATTGCCACAGCCCGAAGCTTATGGAGGCGGTGGCGGCCAAGGGCAGCGTTGCCGAACTCGCTTATCTGCCCGAAGAAATCCGCAAGGTTTTCGTGACCGCCATGGACGTGGCGCCGGAATGGCATCTGCGTCAGCAGGCGGCTTTTCAGCTTTACACGGACAACGCCGTGTCCAAAACCGTGAACCTGCCCAACGCGGCGACCGTGGACGATATCCGGAACATCTACCGTCTGGCCTATGAACTTGGCTGCAAAGGCGTGACCGTGTATCGCGACGGCTGCAAAAGCGAACAGGTGCTTTGCGCGGGCACAGGCGGGAAAAAAAGCGAGGCCGGGGACACCCGCGCCGTGCGCGAGCGTCCGGACCTTATCTTCGGTTTCACCCAGAAGGTGCGGACCGGACACGGGGTCATGTATGTCACCGTGAACGAGTTTAACGACAAGCCTTTTGAGGTTTTCGTGTCCATCGGCAAATCAGGCCGTTCCACTACGGCCAAGGCCGAGGCCGTGGGCAGGCTGGTTTCCCTGTGCCTGCGCTCCGGCATAGAGGCTGTGGAAATTGTCCGCCAGATCAAGGGAATAGGAGGGGAAATCCAGGTCTTTCAGCCAGGCAAGCAGGGGCAGGTCCAGTCCATTCCCGACGGAGTGGCCTGGGTGCTGGAGAACCGTTATCTCAAGTCCCAAAGCGCGGCGCGCGAGGGCAACGGCCTTGGCGTGCTGCGCTGCCCTGAATGCGACGAGCCGATGATTTTCCAGGAAGGCTGCATGATCTGCCCGGCCTGCGCCTATAACAAATGCGGCTGATCCGCCGTTCAAAGCGCCGGGATAAGAATTTGCGGCATTATTTCCCGAATATCAGAGTTTTTACGACCAGGGGGATGACCCTGCCGTTGGCCAGAGGCGCCCCGATGTCGATATAATCCCCGTTTTCCACCTTGACGGAATCCAGCGCGACGATTTTTTTCCCCGGCAGGGCGTTCATCAGGGAATTGCCCAGGGCTTTCGACATGTCGCGATCCAGAATCAGAATCAACAGATCATGGGCGATCAGAAAACGCGCCAGACCCTCCAGAAGTACGCCCGTCAGCCTCTTGACCTGATCGAAACTGGGATTGCCGATCCCGCGAAAGGCGACGGCCATTTGCTGATAGCCGTCTTCCGTTTCATACCAACTGACCTTCTCCGCCAGACGCGAAGCGAAATATTTGAAGTCCTCGGCCTGATCCTCGTCGCTCATTTTCAGAATGGGCACGTTTTTGACGGGAAAAATGCCGGGGTCGCTGTAGGCGATGGTGGAGCCGCTGATGTCCACGGTGTTGGCTCCGGCCCCCACAACTGTGGCCCGGATCGTTTCCCGGGGCGTCAGGCGGCGGACTTTTTGAAAGGCCGGGCAGGTTCTGAAGGCCTCTCCCAGGATGGCCCCTATGTCCCCATAAGGGAAAGGATTTTCCGGATTATGCGGCGTATAAATGAAATCGGCCACGCCCCCGGAAAAGGTGAGGCCGTCGAATTTCCATCTCCGGCGCAAGGGGTGTGATGTGTAGAAAGCTTCCAGATCCGGTCCGGCCGGTTCAAGGCCCATGGCCTGGGCGGTAATCACAGCCAGGCGCGCGCAGAGCGCGCGCAGGTCTTCCGGATTCGCCCTGCCGCCCTCCTTGATCTGCCAGCCATGCCGGGAAGCGAGATCCGCCACTTTGTCGGCCACATATTCCAGGCGCAGGCTTGCCGGATCAAGGATCACCTGGCGGCCTCCGATGTCCAGGCAGGAGGTGTCCGCCGGCTCGCCGTTCACAAAGACGGCCGTGTTGGTGGTGCCGCCGCCGACGTCCAGGTTCGCCAGGTTTCCCGAACCGGGCACACTGGAAAGTTCCGCCGTCCCGGCGCCGCGCCCCGCTATGACGGATTCCAGATCCGAACCGGCCGTGGCCACCACAAAATCGCCGGCCAAACCGGACAAAGTGCGTAAAACCGCCTCGCTGTTTTCCTTGCGGGCGGTTTCTCCGGTAATGATGACCGCCCCGGCCGCAATATCCCCCGGAGTTACGCCCGCTTTGGCGTATTCGTTTTCCACGATCTCTCTGACGGCGAGGGCGTCAATGGTGGAACGGCCGATCAGAGGCGTAAAGTGGATGCCGCCGCGGTAGAAAATTTCCTTGGCGACAATGCGGATGCGGGGAACCGAGGCCACGCCGGCGGTATTTTCCACCTCAAGACGGCTGAACACCACCTGAGAGGTGGTAGTGCCGAGGTCTATGCCCACGCTCAGGAGAATCTCGCCCATAGATAGTCGGCCCTG
>JAISZH010000037.1 GCA_031269345.1 Desulfovibrio sp.
CGCTTATGTGTTCGGCTGCGCCGAACAGCGGGGCAAAGCCCCGCTTACACAACGCGCGCGCCCGGTCGATTTCATCGACCGGGTTAGTCGGCCCTGATGAGTATTTCTGGTCGAAAAAACACTGTTTTTATAAAAATTATATTGCTGTATCAATAAATTATATAGTTTTTCAGGGCCGACTAAATATTGATACTCGCATTGAGAGGAAAATCAGGAAGGTTTTCAGGCAGGATACATGAACATGCGCGCAAATTACGCTCCCGGACCGGTCAAAACGCGCATGAGCGGGAAAATGCGGGTTCAGGCCAACATGCGCAGGTAGTTTTCAAATACGGTCTTAAATTCCTCCTCCTGCTCGGGATTGATCCCGCAAAGTCCGAAGACCGTTGCGAAGAGGAGATCCTCGGGGAGGGTCAAAGTCTGGATGCCGTTGCTGATGCGATACATCTCCCCATCTTTGCTGACAACGTAAAAATTACGCTTTTTCTTCAACTCCGACCCGGAGATGAAAGAAAAAACCTGCTCCCTGTTTTCCGTGATATACAGGCGCAACAGGGTCAAGGTGCCGGTTTCCTCATCGAAATAGGAAGTTCCACCGTACTGCCTCCCGGTGAATTGAAACTCCGCCCCGTTATCGCCGCGCAGAAAAATTTTTTCCGCGCCGGTATCTTCTCCGCCCATGCTCGGCTCCCGTCAGGGCACTGCCCTGTCATTACAGCATTTACGCCTGAGATGCCCGCTTTCCCGTTCCGGGCAAGGGGAACTGCAACTCCCGCTTCCCCCCCTTGTTCCGCTCCGGGGTCTGCGGCTTTTCCAAACTCGCAGGCTGTTCCGCTCCTTCCGCCGGCCCGCTGAACAACTCCCCGCCGCCGCTGGAAACCCAGAAAGTCTCAAGCTCCAGCCGTGAGATGCGGAACTGGCGTCCCAGCTTGGCCGCCTTCAATCTCCCCCTGCGTATGGCGTTACGCAGGGTTTCCCTGTGACAGCTCAAAAGTTCGGCCGCCTCAGCCAGGGTAAAAGTGGTTTTGTCAATGGGCACGCTCATGCGATCTACACCATTTTTCCATGCATTTACGGCCTCTTTATTGCCCTTACCCGGCACATACCTATTTTGTCAACTATAATCAACTATAATTTTGTTAAATGTCAATTATTTTTTGTAAATCATTTTTATATCGGTTTAGGGCGGTTTATACCAACCGGGAAGGCAACAGGAATCTGAAGGCCTATACTGCCTTTCCGGTCAGAGTATTTCACGCTTGATCCCAACAAACTCATCTGAGCTTCCTTTACGGTTTGAGACCCCGGCCTTCAGGCCGGATAGCCCGACCCCGCCCTGAAGGGCGAGGTATCCGTACGGGAGGAAGCTTGGGCGGGGTCCAAACCCCGCCCAGGCGCAAGACGCATGGGCCTGAAGGCCCATGCTACCATCTTGGTTTGCATGCGACTTGGTATGAAATGCCCTGCATGGTTTACAGTTCCCCGGATAATCTGCTATGGAATACAGCGCCCGCCGCGGACTTTCCCTCGCCGGGCGGAGCCGTGAAGACGCAAACCGCTGGTGTTGCGCCAAGCGGCAACCCCGCCAGGGCGCTCGCGCCACCGCAGGCGGCGGAGTGAGCCGGAAACCGCCCGGGCGATCTTAAGCGAAGCGAAAGGCGGCGCTATCTCGCAAATCGGCGAAACGATCTTCGCGCCTGTTACGACAGTACAGGCGCGACATCCCATCAGGCCCAAGGAGGCAGAGCAATGAAAATTTCCGAAAGCATATCCGCGCTGAAACCATCGGCTACCTTGGCCGCCAGTGCCAAAGCCGCGGAACTCAAATCCCGGGGCCGGGACATAATCAGCCTCTCCGCCGGAGAACCGGATTTCCCCACCCCTGATTACATCTGCCAAGCCGCCAAACGGGCCATAGACGAGGGCTTCACCCGCTACACCCCCGCGCAGGGAATGCCGGAGGCGCGCGCCGCCGCAGCCTCCTATTTCAATCACTTTTACGATGCCGGGGCGACGGCGGAAAACATCATCATCAGCAACGGCGGCAAGCACAGCATCTACAATATCTTTTTGAGCCTGCTGAACCCCGGGGATCAGGCCATCGTCCCCGCTCCCTACTGGGTAAGCTATCCGCCCATGATTGAGCTTACTGGCGCAAAAGCCGTCATCGCCCAGACTTCCCCGGAAAAGGACTTCAAAGTGACGCCGGCCCTGCTGGAAAATTGCCTGACCCCGAAAACGCGCCTGCTGGTCCTTAATTCGCCATCCAATCCCACCGGCATCTGTTATGCGGAAGAGGAATTGGACGCCCTGGCCCAGTGGGCGGTGGACAAAAAGATCATCGTACTCGCGGACGAGATATATGACCGCCTGGTCTATGCGCCGGCCAAACCCGTCAGTCTCTGCTCCTGGTGGAAAAAGTACCCGGAAAATTTCATAATCGTGAACGGGGTTTCAAAAACCTTCGCCATGACCGGCTGGCGCGTCGGCTATGCCCTGGCTGAACCGGGACTGATCAGGGCGATGGCCAGGCTGCAGGGCCAGTGCACCACCAGCGTTTCCTCCATAAGCCAGAAAGCGGCCATAGCCGCCCTGGGAGGAGATTACGCGGAAGTGGAGAAAATGCGTCTGGCCTTTGAACGCCGCCGCGATCTGGCCGTGAAAATCATATCCGCCTGGCCGGACGCCCTCTGTCCGAAACCGCAGGGGAGCTTCTACTGCTTTATCGACCTGCATCGGCATTACGGCGGCCGCTTTGCCGATTCCACGGCCCTGTGCGATGTGCTGCTGGAAAAAGCCGGTGTCGCGGCCGTGCCGGGCGCCGCCTTCGGCGACGACCGCTGCATCCGCGTATCCTATGCCGTAAGCGACATCGTCCTTGAGGAAGGGCTTAACCGCATCGCCCAGGTATTGTTCGCCTGAAACCGGAGCTTAAGATGAGCGACCAGCATCTTGACTGGACTTATGCTTTCACCGCCCGCCTGAGCGGACGCGATGTAGCGCATTCCCGCTACGCCTCCCGCCTTGTGCGCGTCGCGCAGGCTTTCTCCTCGGAGGTCAGGGCCGGCAAACTTCCCTATCTGAACATGCCCTACCGCCCCGAACTGGAAAAAGAGCTGCCGGGGATCCTGGAGCGGCTCCGCCCCTACCGGCACATGCTGCTATTGGGCATAGGAGGCTCCGCGCTCGGGGCGCGCGCCCTGCAAAAAGCCTTCCGCCCCGCCCAGGACCGGCCTGGGCACAGCGGTCCCTGCCTCTGGATCGCCGACAACATTGACGCCGACACCCTCGGGGCCTGGATGGAAATTCTCGACCCCAAAGAAACCATACTGGTCGTCGTATCCAAATCCGGAGGGACCATAGAGACTATGGCCCAGTATTTCATCATGCGCCGCTGGCTGAAAAAATCCCTGGGCGAGACCTGGAAGGAACACGTCATCCTGGTCACCGACGCGAAAAGCGGCGAGTTGCGCGCCGAAGCGCAAAAGGAAGCCATAGTCTCCATGCCCGTGCCCGACAACCTTGGCGGGCGCTATTCGGTTTTAAGCGCCGTGGGCCTTCTGCCGGCCGGATTTCTCGGGATGGACTGGCGGGCGCTTCTGGACGGGGCGGCGGCCGCCGCGGCCCCTCTGCTCGTGCCCGAAGCCGCCATGGGCAAGGCCTTGGGCGCTCACCCCGCCTGGGGTCTGGCCGTATGGGCCGGGGAACTGATCGAGCGCAGTTACAGCGAGCTGATCTTCTTTTCCTACATCCCGCTGTGGAGCTGCTTCGGGGCCTGGTTCAGCCAGCTCTGGGCCGAGAGTCTTGGCAAGGAAGGCCAGGGTTCCATGCCCGTGCCGGCCACGGGGGTCACGGACCAGCACTCGGTCAATCAGATGTTTCTGGACGGCCCGCGCAACAAGGGCTGCCTTTTCCTGACCTGCGATTCCCTGGATAAAGGCGAGGACTTCGGCGCGGACGTGCCGGAGAAGTGGAACTGGCTCGCGGACAAAAGCTTCGGAGACCTGCTCCTGGCCGAGGCCCTGGGCACGCGCATGGCCCTCGCCAAATACGGGGTGCCTCTGGTGCACATAGCCTTGCACAGCGCGGATGAGCACGCGGCGGGCAGACTGATGGGCCTGTGCATGAGCGCCACCATCCTGACCGGCCTTTTGCTGGGCATCAACCCGGTGGATCAGCCGGCAGTGGAACTGGGCAAACGCTTGGCCAACTCCCGCTTGGGCGCGCCGAACCTGCCCGAGGAACGTGAGGCCCTGGCCGCCTTTACCGCCGCCGAGGGGAAAGCGGAATTTTTGCAGGCGTTTTAGATGGCGTCGTCACTACGTCTATAACACGCTGAAAATATTTGAATATTTTATAGTGTTGCGGGACAGAAATTTTCAAATAATTTCACAGTATTATCAACCATATGACGACACCAT
>JAISZH010000061.1 GCA_031269345.1 Desulfovibrio sp.
TTCAGGCTGGATAGCCCGACCCCGCCCTGAAGGGCGGGGTATCCGTACGGGCGGAAGCTTGGGCGGGGTCCAAACTCCGCCCAAGCGCAAGACGCATGGGCCTGAAGGCCCATGCTACCTTCTTGGTACCATCCCCTCTTTTGCCTAATGTTTGCGCAATTTGCGTTTTTATCCGCCTTGGCAATTCGGATACACCGCGGGACTCAATGCGCCGCTTCTATCTTTGCGCTGAAAAACCGGGTGACAAGCACATAAAGAAGCGGCGTCAGAAACACCCCAAGGAACAAGGCAACGGCAACGCCGCTGACCACCGTTACGCCCACGGCGTTCTGCGCGCCGGAACCGGCGTCGGAACTTACGGCAAGGGGAATGACGCCGATAGAAAAGGCAAGGGATGTCATCACAATGGGACGCAAGCGGATTCGTACCGCTTCAAGAGTAGCTGACAGTAAATCCTGTCCCTTGGTGTGCGCTTCTCTGGCAAACTCCACGATCAGAATGGAATTTTTAGCGGACAGGCCCATAATTGTCAGGATGCCGATCTTGAAATACACATCGTTGTGCATGCCTAGGGCCGATACGCCCAAAAGCGCTCCAAAGACTCCGCACGGCATAACCAAAAGCACGGAAAAAGGGATCGTCCAGCTTTCATATAGGGCGGCAAGACACAAAAACACCACAGCCAGGGATATGGCATAAAGCATCATTTCCTGGGAACCGGCCCGTTTTTCCTGGTAAGAGATGCCGGTCCACGAATATCCGAAACCGGAGGGCAGCTTTGCGGCAAGTTCTTCCATAGCCGCCATAGCCTGCCCGGAACTCATCCCCGGAGCCGCTTCGCCTTGGAGTTCCCTGGAAGGTATCCCGTTATACCGCTCCAGCCTTGGAGAACCCTTTGAAGAAGAAATAGTGGCAAAGGAGGGAAAAGGCACCATATCTCCTTTAAAATTACGGACATAGTAGTGCGTTACATCGCTGGCCTGCATACGGAAAGACGGATCGGCCTGAAAGTACACTTTCTTTGTCCGTCCCCGGTCGATGAAGTCGTTCACATACACGCCGCCCCAATAAGAAGAGATGGCGCGATCAATTTCTCCCTTGGTCAAACCGTGAGCGCCCGCTTTGGCCAGATCCGCATGAACCGTATATTCATCCACATCATCAAGTCCGTTCGGGCGAACATAGAGCAGCGCGGGGTGTTGCGCGGCCATGCCGAGCAGGGCGTTTCGCGCTTCCATTAACGCTTCATGGCCTCGTCCGGCCCGGTCCTGCAATTCAAAGACAAATCCTGATGAATTGCCGAGTTCCTGAACAGGAGGCGGAGCAAAAATATATATTCTGGCTTCCGACATGTCGGAGAAATGCCCTCTCGCCCGATTGATAATCGTGGAAACGCGCGATTCCTTATCCGTGCGCCGGTTCCAGGGTGTAAGGTGCATATATACCTGTCCGGTATTCTCTCCCCGGCCCATGAAACTGTCGCCCGCCACAGTATACAGGCTATCGACAAGGTGTCCTTCTCTGGTGCGGAAGTAATGTTCCACTTCCGCCAAAACCGCCTGAGTGCGCTCGAATGTGGCTCCGGACGGCATTTCCGCAATGACGAATATCGTTCCCTGATCTTCATCCGGCAAAAAGGAGGTCGGCAGGCGGAAAAACAGCCAGCCGACAATCATCAGGCCGGCGCCGTAACAGACCAGATATTTGGCCGGACCGGCAAGAATTTTCTGAACACGTCGCGCGTATCGTTCCGTAACGTGGTCAAAGAAAAGGCCAAAACGCCTGAAAAAGCCGCTATTCGCTTCATGGCTTCCGGGCTTGAGCAGCAAAGCGCACAAGGCGGGCGACAACATCAGGGCAACCAGGGCTGATAATGTCATGGAGGTGACAATGGTGATGGAAAATTGCCTGTAAATGACCCCGGTGGAGCCCTCCATAAACGCCATGGGCACAAAAACCGCCGCAATAACCAGGGCGACGCCTACCAGGGCGCTGGAAATCTGATCCATGGATTTCCGGGCGGCCTCCCTGGGACTCAATTTTTCCTGGCGCATAAGCCTTTCCACATTTTCCACAACCACGATCGCGTCATCCACCAAGAGGCCGACAGCCAGAACGATTCCGAACATGGTCAAGGTATTGATGGAGTATCCGGCAACGGCAAGCACGCCGAAGGTGCCGAGCAAAACCACCGGAATGGCGATGGTGGGAATAAGGGTGGCCCGAAAATTTTGCAGAAAAATAAATATAACCAAAAATACCAATATGATAGCTTCGCCAAGGGTTTTGAAAACCGCCTTGATCGACACATCAATGAACAATGTCGTGTCATAGGAAGATGACAGCACCAAACCCGGCGGAAAAAACTCGGACATTGCCTCCAGTTCATTTTTGATGGCTTTTGCTGTATCCAGGGCATTGGCCCCGGAAGCGAGTCTGAAGAGAAGCGCGGCGGCTTCCTTGCCGTTGCTGCGGGACTGCTCCAGAAACTGTTCCCGGTTCAGTTCTACTCCGGCGACATCCTTGAGGCGCAGGTATGAGCCGTCAGGATTGATGCGAAGCAGAATATTCTCAAAGTCTTCAACTGTTCTGAGGAGAGAGGACGCATTGAGGGTCAGGTTGATTTCCTGGCCCGGCCGGGCGGGAGAAGCGCCGATCTGACCGCCTGCCGCCTGATTGTTCTGCTCACGGATAATGGCCGTCACTTCCGAGGGATTCAGCCGGTATTTCTCCAATTTAAGCGGGTCGCACCAGATCCGCATGGCGTACTGCGCCCCCACCATGATCACCTGTCCGACGCCCGGCAGACGGCTCAGGGAGTCCTTGATATTACTGGCAACATAATCGCCGATTTCAGCCTCGGTCATCTTGCTGTCTTCGCTGGCAAAATCGATGATCAAAAAAAGGCTGGCCGTGGATTTGGCAACCGATGTCCCCTGCCGCTGCACTTCTTCCGGCAGAAGTGGAACAGCGAGTTGCAGCTTGTTTTGCACCTGCACCTGAGCAATATCCGTATCCGTGCCGGTTTCAAACGCCAGATTGATAACCGCCGTGCCGGAAGAGTCGCTTGTGGAATACATGTAGAGCAGGTTGTCGATACCCCCCATCTGCTGCTCTATGACCTGCGTTACCGTGTCTTCAACGGTTTTGGCGGAAGCGCCGGGGTAATTGGCCGTGATGGTGATCAGGGGCGAAGCGATGTCGGGATACTGAGCTACAGGCAGCCGGTTCAGGGCAAGCACCCCGAACAACATAATGAACAGGGAAATGACACAGGCAAAGATCGGGCGGTCTATGAAGAAACGGGACATGTTTCTACCTCCGCGCCAAGCCGGGATTTTTGCCGGAATCGTGCATTGTCGTGGATGGAGCGGTCTCCTTTCCGGAAACGACCATGCCGGGGCGCATATGCAAAAGCCCGTCAACGGCGATCAGTTCTCCCGGAATCAATCCATCCATAACAAGCCACTTGTTGCCGTAGTCGCGTTCTATGGTTACGCCGCGGGCTTCAATATAATATTCCTGTTCGCCGAGAGCGGCGCTCTCAACGGCTTTACCGGCCTCCATCCGTTTTGTAAGCACAAAAACTTGCGGGAGGTTCCGCAGATCCCTGGTGACGCTTTTCTGCGGCACCAGCAGCGCATTATCCAGGATTCCCTCTTCAATTTCCGCCTTTACATACATGCCGGGCAATAGAATCCCTTCGGGATTATTGAACTTGGCTCTGATATTGACTACCCCGGTGCTTTGTTCAACAGTGATGTCGGAAAAGAGAAATTCGCCTTCAATCCACTCAGGCGTTTCACCGGCCTTGATCGGAAGCCGGGTGTACGGAGTCCCGTCTTCCAGATAGAGTTTCACGTTACCGGCGTTTTTTGGGTCGTTGCGCAAGTTGCCCATCGCAATATCCCTTCGTAAGCGCAGCAATTCGGCGCTGGGTTGGGCAACATCGACGTAGACCGGACTGATCCGCTGAATTGTCACCAAAGGACTTGTCTGGTTTTGCGTGACCAGAGCGCCGGGCGTGACGAAAGAACGCCCGATCCGTCCGGATACGGGAGCGGCAACCTTTGTATAGCTCAAGTTTATTCTCGCGGTTTCAAGCGCTTCCCCGGCGGCTTCAATATGGGCTCTGATTCGATTATACGCGGCAAGGGCGTCATCATAATCCTGTTTGCCTACCGCGCCGGTCTTCACCAGATGCGCAAAACGCCGTTCCAATAACCGGGCCGCGTTTTCATCAGCCTGAATCCTGGCGAGTTCGGCTTTGGCATTATTGTACGCCGCTTCGTAAAGCACAGGATCAATTTGGTACAGCGCTTGGCCCGCTACTACGTCAGCGCCTTCTTCAAACAATCTTTCTTTAATAATGCCGGTAACTTGAGGTCTGACTTCAGAGACGGTGAAGGCTGAAACCCTTCCCGGAAGCGTTCTGGTCAGCGTGACGGCTTCGGCTGACAACCGGATATAGGGTATGACCGGCGTTGACGGTTGATGACGCTCCTTGGACTCGCCGCAAGCAGTCAGGAAAAACGCCGTTAGGGTCAAGAGTGACGCTTTCAAGTAATTGGTTAACGCTGACTTCATCATGCGCTCTCTAAATGCTATATTTGTTTGTATAAACAATCTGTTATTGCCAAAAATTTGATAGTAGGTATAAAATAATCTTAAAAAAATAATATGTTATACTAACTCTAAAATATTTCTAAAAAAATTCTTCCGCTTAATTTATTACGTCGCCCTACATAAGATATCACACGATCCCAACCACCCCTTTGATCATTCCATCAAGGAATTGCACAATAACTTTGGCTTCCTGCTCACTCAACCTGTCAACAAAATCAGAAAATTCCGGATTAAGTGACTTGTGGTATCTGATGTGTTCATTACAGGCAGTGCGACCCAAGTCAGTCAGGCGAAAATAGACGTCTTTATTGTTATGTTGTTGATGATACTGCTCAATCAGACCCTTGGCCTTCAGTTTTCTTGCCACTTGCCAAACCGCGCCGACAGTGACGGCTATATGTTCGGCAAGTGTGCTGATGTTTTCTCCACAGTGATTGTTTATGGCTTCCAATGCGTGTATCTCCGAATAATACAGGATAACGCCGCCATAATCCCTGGGAGTTTTCGTTGCCCGAATCGCCAGATTCACCATCTGGCTTATTTTTTCCACAAGCATTTTTTCTTTGGTCATTGCCATAGATATTTTTATAGCCGCTATAATAAAAAGTCAAGCTCTTGTTCCAAACTTTTAGATGGTGTCGTCATATGATTGATAATACTGTGAAATTATTTGAAAATTTCTGTCCCGCAACGCTATAAAATATTCAAATATTTTCAGCGTGTTATAGACGTAGTGACGACGCCATCTAGTAAGAATTTATATAATGAAACAGGCTGCAGCCGCGCCAGGCGTGTTCTGAGCTTGGAGCAAGCATTCCCTGCCGAGGTAGCGCGTCATCGTTTTTTTCGGAATCGTGGCGAGGCTCACAACCATCAGCGCGTCTTGGGTACCAAACGCCTTGTCTTCATGGAAAGCGGCAACGCGGCCGCCCAGTTGCAGATAATGCCTGAAAAGGACAGGCAGGTTTTTTCCGGCTTCCAGGCCGTTGACCGCGCGGTTGAGCAGCCTGTAATCAAGTCCGCGCACGTGAGGTTCATTGGGGCCGGGAAAAGGCGCGGGAGAACTGCGTCCCCGGACAAAACCGGCCAGATCCGGGGCGTAGTGGTGCTCTTCAAGATAGCGTCGCAGCATGAATATTGAGGCGGGCGTGTACCCGAGCCCTATGCTGCACGCTCCGAACAGCGTGCGTACGCCCCGCATGACCGCAAAGCGCGCTATCCCTTTCCAGAGCATCATCAGCGGCGCATAGTCACGCTGATATTTCCGGGCCACAAAAGCTCTCCCCAACTCCATGCATATTCCGCAACGCTCGAAAAATTCCGGCTTGAAACGGAACAATGTGGCGGTATACAGCTTTTTTGCCGCCTTTTGCGTGCCGCCGGGAAGAAAAACGCGGATGCGGTAGCTTCCGGCGACAATGCCCGCGTCGTTGTCCCAGAGTACCAGATGGGTGTAATGCGGGTCAAAGCGGTCAATATCCGCCGCCTTGCCGCTGCCTTCATGTTCCGCTCGGAACGTCTCCTCACGCAGTCGCCCGATTTCATGCAATATGTGCGGCGCTGTATCGCCCTGCGCGGTAAACACCTGAAAATTGCCTTCTTCCGCCAGGATATGTTCCCGCGCTGTTTCGACCTCGTCCCAAAGTTCCCCGTGACTGCAGGGAGCGGCCACGGGCACAGACCGGTTTCCGGCGGCGGCCGCGCCTTTTTGCCTAAGGGCGTAACAACAGGCGCGGATGTATGCGATTCGCGCCTCGTCGTCGCACAGGGCGGACAAGACGCCGGCATCTACCGGTTTCCCCACAAAAACTCTCACTTCTCGTCCTCGCGCGCGCCACATCTCCCGCGGCAGCAGCATCGTGCGCAGTATCGGATGAATGCAGCCTGCGGCCTGGAAAAACAGGCTGTTACGTCCCTCAAAAAAAAGAGGAACCACCTGGGCTCCGGGTACTCTGGCCAGACGCCCGGCAAATTGCTTCCATTGCGGGTCCGTGACCCGATGGTTCCTGGCATGCCAATGCGACACCACGCCTGCGGGAAAGATCGCCAGGGCGCCTCCTCCCTCAATATGGCGCACCGCGGCGCGCACACCGGGAAGATTGACCGCGCAGCCGTCCTTTCCGCTAAAAACCTCCACAGGTATGAACAGGCGTCGCAGTTCGGGGATGCCGCACAGCACATGGTTGACAAGAATCTTGAAATCCGCCCGTATCCGGGGAAACAAGGCCGCGAGGGCAAGACCCTCCACTGCTCCGAATGGGTGGTTTGCCGTCAGTAGCAACGGCCCGGACGCGGGCAGTAACTCCAGATGCTCTCCGAGAGGGCGCACACGTATTGCAAGGGCGTCCAAGGCCCGTCTGGCGAACTCGGCGGGATCGACGGATGGGGGCAAACGTCGGTATGTTTCTAAAAGAGGCTTGAGCTTCGGCACGGCGAACAGAAACGGGGAGACCGGAAAATTCGCGCCCTGTTCCGGCGGCGCTACGGAAGAAGCTGCGTCAAGGGCGGCGATATCCATAAATTATACCTCTGCGGATACTTTCAAGACAGGACGCCGGTTCACTGTCACCGGCGCAAGGATGGGCCGTTACCACTTTCATCTGGGCTTCCTTTACGGTTTGAGATCTCGGCCTGAAGGCTCACGCTACCGTTCTGGTCGCCTCCCGTGTTGTGTCGTTCCGTGTCAATGGACTGCCGCGACAGGCGGATCCCTGGATAGACAGTCACAGACTTGTATGAAAAATACATTAAGAGGCTGTGTCTTTTTTATGACAAATCGCTTTCTTTTGTTCTAACGGCATACATGCAGAGCAGGGGACTGAAAAAAAATATGATTTTGACACAAAACTGTAACAATGGAGTGGTAGTCATCAAACGGTATTGATTGAAGCGGGCATGCCCTCCATTGTTTCAACGGCCTCTGTGCCTGAAGTGAAGAGAGCATTTCCGGGAAACTCGAACCAAAGACGGCAATGGACCCTTTCTGCAACAGAGAACTGAGCTGGCTCGCGTTTAACCGCCGGGTCCTGCAGGAGGCTGAAGACGACAGCGTTCCGTTGATGCAGCGTCTGCGGTTCCTGGGCATATATTCCAACAATAATGACGAATTCATCAAGGTGCGGCTTGCCCGGCTTGTCCACGCGGCACACGACGTCAAGATGAGGAAGGTTTTGTTGTCCGGCGGGTACACGGCGCAGGAACTGATCAGCCTGATCGATATGGATGTCAGCGCGGGGCAACGGAAGTTTACGGAAATTTACGAACGGATACTGGAAGAAATGGCCGGGGAGGGAATACACGTTGTTGACGAGACGGGTCTGGACGAAGAACAGATGCGGTTTTGCCGCGGCTATGTTCTGTCCGTGGTCAGCCGACGGGTTGTGCCTCTTTTCCTGAACAGAACCGTCCGTCTTCCGTTCCTGCCCGACGATGAAATCTATTTTGCCGTGTGCATGGATTCCGGTGGCAAGCGCAAAAAACGTTTCGCCATTCTACAGACTCCGGTGAACAATTCCTGCCCTCGGTTCGTCAGGTTGCCTTCAAAAGAAGGGCGGCATGATGTGATTTTATTGGATGATATCATACGCCTTTGTCTGGATGACATTTTTTTCATGTTTTCGTATGAACGCATCCAGGCGTTCATGTTCAAGCTTGTGCGCGACGCGAGCCTGAATCTGGACGATGGGATTGATAAAAGTCTGCTGAAAAAGATGGAGGAAGGGCTGGAGCAACGCATGCGCGGCAAGCCGGTGCGTTTCATTTACGACCGGGAAATGCCCGACGAGTTGGCGTGTTTGCTTGTTTCAAAGCTGGGGTTGAAAGAAGGGGCGGTCGAACCGGGCAGACGCTATCATATGCTGCGGGATTTGATGAAATTTCCCGTCATCCGCCAGGATTTGGAGGACAGACCCGCTCCTCCGCTGACGCACCCCGGCATCACGCCATATTCAAGCCTCTTCCACAAGATAAGCCATCAGGATATCCTGCTGGCCTTCCCTTATCAATCTTTTGATCACGTCATCGACTTCTTGCGTGAAGCCGCCATTTCTCCCAGGGTGGAGTCTATCTATATCACGTTGTACAGGCTGGCGTACGACTCAAAAATCGTCACCGCCCTGACAAGCGCCGCGAAAAACGGCAAGAAGGTAACGGCTTACGTGGAACTTCTGGCCAGGTTTGACGAGGAACACAACGTCGACGTTATAGACACGCTTCAGGAGGCAGGGGTGGTGGTTATTCACGCTACCCCGTCGCTCAAGATCCACAGCAAGGTTATTCTGGTGCAATGCAAGGACCAGAAAACCGACGCCAGAAGTTACGTTTATGTGGGGACAGGCAACTTCAATGAGGATACGGCGAAAATTTACAGCGATTTCGGTCTGTTGACCTCAGACAAGGCCTTTGCCAGCGACGCCCGGGCACTGTTTACCTTTTTAGGCAACATGCATTACAGGTTTACCTGTAAAAAATTTCTTGTTTCTCCCTTTGACATGCGCCGCCAGATAGGGAAATTGATCGCCAAAGAAGTACAAAATGCAAAGAAAAACAAAAAAGCGTATATCTTGATAAAATGTAACAATATAACTGATGTAAAAATTGCGAAAAAACTCTATCATGCCGGTAAGAACGGTGTTGAAATCCGTTTAATAGTTCGCAGTGCATGTATTATAAAGCCACAAATTCCGCTGTTTAGTGAGAATATAAGAGCCATAAGCATTGTTGACAAATATCTCGAACATGCCAGACTCATGTTTTTTTGCAACGGTGGAGATGAATCCGTCTATATTTCGAGCGCGGATCTGATGACGCGCAACTTGGACCGTCGTGTGGAAGTGGCCGCGCCTGTCCTGGATAAGCGGCTGAAAAAGGAACTCCGATGTTTTTTTGAGATCCAATGGGCGGACAACGCCAAGGCGCGGGATCTGGCATCGCTGGACGCCAACGACTATGTGCCTGTCAACGGCGCTGTCCCGTTGAGGGCCCAGGAGGCGCTGTATCATTATTACGCAAATCGCGTGGAAGGGGCAGACCAGTGAGGTTGGATATTCTGGCGGCTATTGACGTAGGATCGAACGCTGTCAGGCTTCTCATTGATTACGTGGAAGTTGAGGGTCTGACGTATGAACTCAAAAAAGCCGCCTATCTGAGGGTTCCCATCAGGCTTGGAGAAGATGTGTTCACCCGCAACCATGTGGGTCATGCCAAGGCGCAACTGCTGATGGAAGCCATGCTGGGATTTCAGCATCTATTGCGCGCGTATGGTGTTTCCGAGGTCCGGGCCTGCGCGACCAGCGCCATGCGCGACGCGGTGAACGGGCGTGAGGTGGCCGAGGCGATCAGGGAGCGAACCGGCATCGGAATGGACATCATCAGCGGCCAGGAAGAGGCCGATCTTATCTGCGCGGCGGGTTTCCCGAAAGAATTTGCCGTGGACGCCGGAGCTGCCGTGTATGTGGATGTAGGAGGCGGCAGTACGGAACTTGTCGTGTATAGAGACAACCGGGTTTATCTCCATGATTCGTTTCAAGTCGGAACAGTCCGAATGCTTAGTATCGCCGCCGGAAAAAACGTGGCGGCCTGGGAAGTGGAAAAAGAGCGCCTCGCGCTGAGTATGAGAGACATTCACAGGCGCGATGCCCCGACGCGTGTGATCGCTTCCGGCGGCAACATCAACAAGGCCCACAAGCTGCTCGGGAAAAAAAACGACGAGCCTGTACGGCCCGATGAGATCAAAGATCTGTTGGGCAGGCTTAAACCGTTAAGCGTCGTTGCGCGCATGCGCGAGTTCGGGCTGAACGGCTACCGGGCCGACGTCATTGTGCCGGCATTGGAAATATTTTTGTGCGTCTGCAGAGAATGTCCCTCCATACGCAGTGTTTATGTCCCTAAAACCGGCTTGGCGGACGGCCTTCTACACGACATGTGCAAGAAGCGTCTGGAGGCTGGAACATACAATCAGGAGGATCCGAATGGCCGCTAAAGTCATTACTGCCGAGTATGTGGCTGAGATCACCGGCAGAATCGAGCAGGGAGAAAAACCAAGAAAGAACACGGAAATTTCCGCCAAGGAATTTATCAGGCAGATGTTGCCGCATGTAAAAAATTTCCTGGCGCAGGGTTTTTCCTACAAGGAGATAGCGGGGTTTCTGGGACATGTGTCCGTTGCCGACCTGAAAAAGGCGATTGTGAAGGATACGGTTGAAGCGCAGGAGGAAAAGGCAATAAAGCAGAAGAGCCTGGTGAATGAGGTTTCCGTTCGGCAGCCTCCTAAGGGAGCCAAGGGGAAAAAGCCCTGACGACCAGACATTGTCTGTCTTGAAATACACATCGTTGCGCATGCCCAAGGCCGGTACGCCCGGAAGCGCCCCAAGAACTCCGCACGGCATAACCAAAAGCACCGAAAAAGGGATCGTCCAGCTTTCATACAAAGCGGCAAGGCACAAATAACCTTTCTTTGATGATGCCGGTAACTTGAG
>JAISZH010000109.1 GCA_031269345.1 Desulfovibrio sp.
CTGAACAGCGGCCCGGCGGCCGCTGTCGCCGCAAAGCGGCGCAAGTCAGCCGAAAACCGCGTTTTCGGCTGACGATCCTCCGCGGGGAAAAGTTTACTTTTCAATGCGGATATCAGTAAAAATGCGTATCAAACAGCGCACTATCCGCCACCAGCCGCTTTTTCATAAATACTTGCCCGGCCGGAAAAAGCAACGGTATAATTCCGGAGGCAACGCCGCAATTTTATATCTCAAATAGCTATTGACATAATCGCTAATTGAGATATAATATAGACAACAAACCCGGAAGCGCGGCGAACAGTCCTGTTGACTCAGCAAGTAGCCTGACGTCAGGGGTTTTCAATTCCGCGGCCAGTCGATCTTGAACCTTCTGGTACCAGAGCTGAGCGGAGGGCGGATGCCCTGCGAGGCAAAGCCGAAGGGAACGGGGAAGAAAGCGGCGCGGCCGCGGCGCGGGCGGGGATTTGCCTGCTCCGGAGAAAAGATTGCGTGAACTCCCGCCCGCTCGCGCACCAAAACGGATGTCCCATGTACTATACCCTCACCTTCACAGAGGGCCGTTGCGAGGTCTGGCCCTACGCCTGTCGCGCCGAGGCCCTGTCCTGGGCTCGGGTTCTGGCTGAAGACGGCCTGGAAACCCGGGTCGTGCGTGAAATTCATACGGAACCGGCGCGCAATGACCGCCCCTTGCCGGAGGAGACCCCATGCGCTATACAGTCTCTGTCGGCGCGCATCCGGCTCAAGGCCGGCACGCTGTAGCGCTTGTTGATGCCCGCATTGAAAAATAAAGGAAGGGCGATGCCCAGAGAAAAATTCACAGGTTCCGGCAAAGTGCTGCTGATTGCGGGCGGCGGCAAAATTTACACGGACATAGCCGCTCGTTTCGTCAAATCCGAGCGCTCGTTAGAAGAGATAATCGCCTCGCCCTATTCCCGCGAACTGGTTTCCGTCATTCTTTCAAGCGGCCACAAGGCGGCCCTGGAATTCGACTTTTTCCTCTTCGGGGTGGAGGGTTACTCGCGCGTGACGGAAACTCAACTTGTGCGCAAGCGTATAGCCTCCTACCTGATAAAATCCGGACGGGCGGAACTGGGCGGAAAACGCGCCTTTTCCCTGGTCTACCCGGAGGAGATCGTGAAATTCGCGGCTTCCGTCCCCCTTCCCCCCGAGGCTCTGGATTTCCCCCCGGAGCTTGCGGAGGCGGAAAGGGAAAAACTGGCGGGACTGCGCCTGCGTCTTGACGCGCATCTTTTGGGGAGCCTCTCCGAACAGTGGTACGAGCAGGGACGGCTGGCAGGGCTGGCCGAGGAAGATTTACGCTATATGAAACCCCAGGCCACTGAATTCAAAGCCATCATCGGCATGAACGCCCACGCCCTGACGGACTGGTTCGCCATCCGCTGCTGCCGCAACGCCCAGGCGGAAATCCGCGATCTGGCGGGCAAAATGCTGGCCCTCTGCAAAAAACAGGCCCCGGACCTTTTCCGGGCGGCCGGCCCGGCCTGCGTGCAACTGGGTTATTGTCCGGAAAACAAAGCCCAGAACAAGCTATGCGCAGGCGTTACCCCGACCAGGGACGAAGCCTTGGAAATCCTGCGCCGCGCCCGCAAATCCACCCGGGGGGCGAAAAAAGAAGAGTAGCCCCAAAAATAATCCAATCTCGCCATTCTTCCGGGATATGCGTCAAAGGAACCTTTTTCTTCCGTCAGACTTGCATTGATCCGTTCATGTATATATCTTTACGACAACACTATAATATTCCTGCCAGTAAGGGTTCCGTCCGGAAAAATCCGTCGAGAAAATTCTGGTAATTTACCCCGCGATATCCTAACCTTGCCCCACTACTTCCAGCAACCAGACAACCGCGAGGGAACCATGCTGTCACGCAAAATATTTCTACTGCCCGCCCTTCTGCTCCTCCTCTGTCCCGGCCACGCGCAAGCCGCGGAGGTGGTCCTCTATTCCTCAAACCAGCCGGAACTTATCGACCTGGTGGCCAAGGGTTTTGAAAAAAAGAGCGGCATAACCGTCACCTCCGTGCGCCTCGGGACCGGAGAGGCCATGAAGCGCATAGCGGCGGAAAAGGCAAACCCCCTGGCGGATATTTTCTGGAGTGGCGATGTGGCCGTGCTGGACGCCGCCAAAGACAATTTTACCCCCTACGATTCCCCGGAGGTCGGGAAAATTCCCGGATTTCCCGCCGACTTCAGAGACAAGAACAAGATCTGGACCGCCAGCAACACCCACCTCATGATCCTGATGGCCAACAGCAAACTTCTCAAGCCTGAAGACATGCCGAAGAGCTGGGCCGATATCCTCAGTCCCAGGTGGAAAGACAAAGTAGTCATGGCTGACCCGGCCAAATCCGGTTCGGCGTACGCCCAGATTTACGGCATCTATAAGCTCTACGGATGGGACGGCCTCGCCAAACTGGTGGAAAACGTCCGCATAGTAGACAGTTCAAGCCTCGTGTACAAAGGCACGGCCGAAGGCGAATTTCCCCTGAGCATCACCATGGAATACGCCGCCTACCGCTATGTGGCAGGGGGCTCGGACGCGGTGAAGATCATCTACCCCTCGGACGGGGCGATTTCCGCCCCGGAAGGCCTGGCTCTGGTCAAAGGCGGCAAACACCCGGCGGAAGCGAAAGCTTTCTTCGACTACCTGATCTCGCGCGATGTGGTATCCGAGATATACAAAAAATACTACCGCCGCCCCGCCAGACCTGACGCGGACGAGGTGTCCGGACTGCCCGCCCTGTCCTCGCTCTCCGTGGTAACCGTCCGTGCGGACGAAGCCAACGCCGCGCAAAAAGAACTGCTCGGGAAATGGCGGGAAATGGTATTGGGCAGGAAGTAATCACCCGTGGCGGACATAGTTCTGGACCGGCTGGTGAAAAGATACGGAGATCAAACCGTCGTCGATCACATCAGCCTCGGCATCGCGGACGGCGAATTCTTCACCCTGCTGGGGCCCTCCGGTTGCGGCAAGACAACTCTTCTGCGCCTGATTGCCGGCTTTGCCGCTCCCGATGGAGGAGACATCCGCTTCGGAGCGAAATCAATTGTCGACACCCCGCCCCACCGCCGGGAATGCGGCATGGTCTTCCAGAACTACGCCCTTTTTCCCCACCTCGACGTCTTCGAAAATGTGTCGTACGGCCTCAAAGCCCGCAAAAGACCCGCCCCGGAAATCAAAGAAAAGGTCATGGACATCCTCAAAAGCGTGCATCTGGACGGACTGGCGCAACGCTACCCCCGCCAGCTTTCCGGAGGACAGCAGCAACGCGTGGCCCTGGCCCGCGCCCTGGTCATCCGCCCCGATGTGCTGCTCATGGACGAGCCCCTCTCCAACCTGGACGCCAAACTGCGGGTCGACATGCGCGAGGAAATCCGGCGCATCCAGAAGCAATTCGGCATCACCACGGTCTATGTCACCCACGACCAGGAAGAAGCCATGGCCGTCTCCGACCGCATAGGCATCATCTCCGAAGGCAGGCTGCGACAGGCGGGACGGCCGGAAGAAATCTATTTTCATCCGGCCGACAGCTTCACCGCCGAATTCATGGGCGAATGCACACTGCTTGAGGTGGAGGCGGACGCTGATTGCGCCGCCGCGGGACGCATCAACGGGATGCCCGTGTTCCTCGACATCGGCGAAACCCCTGAAGCGCCGTTTACCATCATGCTCCGCCCGGACTGGATAGAGGAGGCGGGGCCGGAGGCATCCTTGAACCGCTTCAAAGCCGTGGTGCGGGAAAGCGTCTTTTCCGGCCCGGACATCCTCTACCAGGTGGATGCCCTGGGCCGCTTTCTGCGGGTGCGCGTGCCTTCCGCGAAACACGGCCGCCCGAGAGAAACGGGCGAAGTTCTGGACCTTTGCTTCAAGCCGGATATCCCGGTAGTGATCAGGACCCGTTTCAATCCACGCCCGGTTCCGTCCGCCGGCTGACCCCACCCGGCGAACGGAACCGGATGGATCACCCCTGCCTGAAAGGAGGGGTTATCGGGACTGTATGCCAGGCAAATCCTGGCGTAACGCGGAAATCTCCCTGAAGGGAGAAGTTTCGGCATAAAGGATTTCTGACCAAGAAGGTAGCATGGGCCTTCAGGCCCATGCGTCTTGCGCTTGGGCGGGGTTTGGACCCCGCCCAAGCTTCCGCCCGTAAGGATACCCCGCCCTTCAGGGCGGGGTCGGGCTATCC
>JAISZH010000138.1 GCA_031269345.1 Desulfovibrio sp.
TATTTTCGATGTGGCGCACCATAACTGCTTTTCAGCGTCACCAAATTGGGTGGCTTTTCCCACTGCTCGGCAAGGCATCTCTGTTGCCGTAGTAAGAAAAATTAGATGCGTCAGCCCTGCGCCCCGGCTCCCCGGTTCTTGCCATGGGAACACCAAGAGGGTAGCATGGGCCTTCATGCCCATGTGTCTTGCGCCCGGGCGGGGTTTGGACCCCGCCCAAGCTTCCGCCCGTACGGATACCACGCCCTTCAAGGCGAGGTCGGGCTATCCGGCCTGAAGGTCCGGGTCTCAAACCGTCCGTATGGAAACCTCGCCCTTCAAGGCGAGGTCGGGCTATCCGGCCTGAAGGTCTGGGTCTCAAACCGTTGAACGCAACTTGGTATAAACCCCGCTCGGCGGGGTGGAAGCGGAGGCGGCTGGCCATGGCCGAAAAAAACGCGCATCTGGAGCTTGGCCGGACGGGAGAGGACGCGGCGGCCGCGTTTCTTGTCCGGCAAGGTTTTCGCATTCTGCACCGCAACTGGCGGCCGCAAGGCGCGCGTAGCGGTCTTGAGCTTGATCTGGTCGCGGCCGGGGGGGATGCGCTGGTTTTCGTCGAAGTCAAAACACGAGTCTTGCCCGCGCCGCCTGATCCCTTTGCCTCTGTGCCTTGCAGGGAGTCTGAAGGCATACCCCTTTATGCGTCTTTTACCGAGAACAAAAGGCGCAAGCTGGCACAGGCGGCCAGGCTGTATCTTTCCGCGCATGGCCTCTGGAATCGCCCCTGCCGCTTTGACTTGGTGCTGGTAGGCCGCGACCCCCAGGGATTTCTCCACCCGGAACTGCACTGCAATGTCATCGAACTCCGGCATCTTGTGGGTGGTGGCGACACCGCTTGGCAACCTTGGTGACCTCTCGCCGAGGGCCAGAGAAGCCTTGTCCGGATCGCACCGCATTCTGGCAGAAGACACGCGTCGGGCCGGGCTTCTGCTCGCCCGTTGCGGCCTGCGCTCTCCCGGATTCCTGTCCCTGCACGAGCATAATGAGGAAAAACGCCTGCCCCTGGCCTTGGATCTTTTAAAAAATGGTCACAATCTGGCCCTGATCTCCGACGCAGGCACGCCTTTGCTCGCCGATCCCGGCTACCGTCTGGTGCGGGCCTGCCGGAGGGAAGGACTCAGAGTCTCGCCCCTGCCGGGACCTTCGGCCCCGGCCGCCGCCTTGTCCGCCTGCGGTATCGCGCCCATGCCGTTCGCCTTTCTCGGTTTTGCGCCGCGCAGAGTTTCGGACCGGGAAGCCTTTTTCGCCCCTTACGCCCGCCTTTGCCTGAGTTTGGTTTTTTTTGAAAGGAAAAACAGGATCAAAGACTGTCTCTGCGTTGCCCTGCGCGTGCTTGGAAAGCGCGAAGCCTGTCTGGCGCGGGAGATGACCAAAACGCACGAGGAATTTATCTCCTTTTCTCTGGAAGACTTCGCAAACCTTCCGCAGGATCTTCCGGGAGAAATCACCGTGATTATAGGTCCGCCATTGGAAGAAAAGGGCGTTCCGCCTGAAGACCTGGACCGGCTGATCGAAGAGGAGGCAAAGGCGGGGTTCGGAGCGCGGGAGACGGCAAAACGGGTACGCAAACGCGCCGGCAAAGGCACGGCAAAAGAAATTTACCGGCGTGTGCGAAATCTCGTACCCAATCCCGAAGGTGAAACAGGGGAGGATGACGCGAAGCCGGGGGAGAAGGCAAATTCAGATTCCAGGTGATTGCTTTGCCAGCTAGTGTTTACTTGCAAAAGGAAACACTACAAAACCCGAAGGGTTTTGCGCCGCCGTAGGCGGCGTAAGTCGGCGGAAAACCACGTTTTTCCGCCGACGATCCTGCAAAAATAACCATAAAATATGTTCGTTATTTTTGCAATCAGGCACTAGTGCGGCGAAACACGGGCATTCAAGCGAAGTTTAACTCAACTTGGCATAAGATATACCGTTTCACTGTGCGGCAACAGTCCCGCAGGTTTCCCGTATCCGCCGGAAACGGGCGCGCCTGGGACGCAGTATGCCGGATGACGTTTTCCGTAAAGCGCACCTGTAACCAAGGGAGTACTTATGAAACGGCTTTTCTGCATCAGCCTTCTCGCCCTCAGTTTTGTCGCATTCGGACAAGCAGCGCCGGCCGGAGCCGCCGATGTGCTGAAAATCGGCGTTGTCAGCCCGGTTTCCGGCAACTACGGAGACCACGGCGCCCTTGAACGGGCCGGCATGGAAATGGCTCTGAAAGAACTCGGAGGAACCATTCTCGGCAAAAAAGTCGAATTCGTTGTCGCGGACTCCGAAACCAACCCTGATACCGCAGCCCGCCGCGTGCGGGGGCTTATTGAAAAGGACGGCATAAAAATCTTCATGGGCGGCGTGAGCTCATCGGTTGGTATGGCCATCGCGGCCGTGGCGGCTGAACGCAAGGTGCTGTATATCGCCACCAACGGCAACTCCGACGAGCTGACATCCACCAAGGCCGTGCGCTATATGTTCCGCGCCGCGCCCAGCATGGCCAGCCTCGGGCGTGCCGCAGGCACCTACGCCATCGAAAATCTCGGCAAAAAATGGTACTTCATGACCCACGACTATTCCTGGGGTCATTCCGGCACCCGCTGGGCCCGCGATGTCCTTAAAAAGAGCGGCGGCACGGAAGTCGGCGAAGTGAAGTTTCCCATGGGCACCCGCGATTTCAGCGCCCAGCTCCTCCAGGTCCGCAACTCCGATGCCGAAGTGCTGATGATTACCTGCGCCGGTTTCGACAATGTCGCCCTGCTCAAGCAGCTTGCCGAATACCGCATTCATGACAAGATGAAAGTCGTATACACCCTGCAGGAATTCTGCGATGTATACCCCCTGCGGGCGGCCGAGCACCGCGGCTACTACGCCACGGAAGTCTCGTGGGATGAAAATGAGCAGATGAAGGCCGCCTCCAAGAAATTCGCGGAGATGTTCCCCAAGGCCGCCGCGCCCGTTATCGACAACGGTAACTACAACGGCTACGTGGCGATGATGGCTATCGCCGAGGCCATCGAAAAGGCCGGCTCCGCCGAAAACGTCGAAAAACTCGTCACCGCGCTGGAAGGCATGGAAATCAAGAAAAACCTGCGCGACAAGCCCACCTACATCGATCCCCGCACCCACCAGTTCTTGAGCAAGGTCGTCATGGTTGAAGGCGACCCCAAGGGCACGGGCACGGCCGTTTGGAAACTGATCAAGACGTATGACGCCGTTCAGTTCGACATGACCAAGGAAGAAAATCCCATTGATCTGACCAAGAAGTAATATCCCGACCATCCGCCCGGCCGCCGCGAGGCGGCCGGTGCCGCCTGTCTGCCCGTTCGCCGGCGGGTCCGCCGGACCCGCGAATTCCGACAAAGGGGACAAATATGCTGGAACTATCTCTCTTTTGTAACGGCATAGTGCTCGGACTTGTCTATGCCGCGGTCGCCCTGGGCTTCAGTCTGGTGCTCGGGGTATCCGGGGTCATCAACTTCAGCCACGGGATTACCTTCACCTTCGGGGCGTATTTTTTCTGGGCCATGTACCAGACGCTGGGCTGGATACCGGCCATGATTCTGTCTCCAATGTTTGTGGCGCTAATCGGCTTTTTCGTGGAACGGCTGATCATCCGCCGGGTATACGGGCAGGACCCGTTGTTCGGTCTCCTGATCACCCTGGGGTTCGCCATGGCCATGGAAGAGCTGATCCGCATGATCTTCGGCCCGGCGACCCACAATGTCAACGCGCCGGATTTCGCGAACGGCGTCATAATTGTCGGCGACTTTCTCTATTCGCAGTACCGCGTCTTTATAGCCGTGGTGGCTGCGGTCATGGTCGCGGCGGTCTGGGTTTTTACCGAAAAAAGCAAATACGGATCGGTGGTCAAAGGCGGCATGTTCAACAGCGAGATGGTCGGCGCGCTGGGACACGACCTGTACCGCATGCGCCTGTATATAATGGTCCTTGGTTCCTTTATCGCGGGTCTTTCGGGCATTCTCGCGGCCCCGATCTGGAGCGTCAAATCCGGGATGGGAAACTCGATTCTTATGCCGTCCTTCCTGATTGTTCTCATGGGAGGTCTGGGCAGCATACCCGGCACTCTGATCGGGGGTCTGCTTGTCGGCATATGCCTGTCGATGGGCACGCTTGTCGCGCCCCGGTTCGTGGACATGATTCCTTACATACTCATGGGCGGCATCGTGTACTTCTGGCCCAGGGGACTGATGGGCCAACAGAACATCATTGAATAGTGACGGGAGGCGCCAATGAGTAAAATCTACAAAGACCCCCTGTTCTGGATCTTTCTTGGCTGCATATGCTATCCGTTCCTGCCCTACGTGGGCAACTTCACCTCCCTCGGCACGGAACTGCTGCTCTGGTTCATTTTCACCCTGAGCTTCAATCTCTGCCTTGGCCAGACGGGTCTGCCTTCCTTCGGCCACGGCGCTTTTTACGGCATGGGCACTTACGCGGCCGCGATCGTCTTCCTGCGCCTGTCCGCGTCGGGGAGCTTCGTGCTGCCTATCCTGGGCGGAATAGCCGTGGGTGCGGTGGCGGCGGCCTTCCTCGGCTGGCTGATCCGGGAAAAACGCGGCGTGTATTTCGCCATGATGACGGTGGCGTTCACCCAGGTCTGCTTCGGCATCTGCTTCCGCTGGGATGAAGTCACCGGCGGGGAAGCCGGGCTCTCCGGGATCAGCCGCCTGGACTTCCTGGGCATTCCCATGCGCGACCCCGTGACGTTCTACTATTTCTGCTTTGCGGTATTCGTGGTCTGCGCCATTGTGATCCGGGCCATCAGCCGCTCCTGCTTCGGACTTTCGCTGCAGTCGGTCCGGCAGAACTATATACGCTCCCAATATCTGGGCTATAACGTCGGCGTATACAAATTCGCCGTCTATACCCTGTCCGGCGCTTTTGCGGGACTCTCCGGCGCCCTGTACTGCCTGTTGACCCAGTCCGCCTTCGCCGATATCCTTGACTGGACCAAATCCGGCGATGTGGTCATGGCGACCTTGCTCGGAGGTGGCACGGTCAGTTTCTACGGTCCCATTGTCGGTTCGCTGATCTTCATCATATGTAAAAACCTGCTCAGTTCACTCTGGGATCACTGGCTGTTCATTTACGGTCTGTCCTTTGTCGTCATTCTCAGCCTTTTCCCCACGGGCATCATGGGCATGTTCCGGAAAAAAGCGAAGAAAAAGGACTGAGGGCGCGCACCCTGATCATGCCAAACAGCCGGGAGGAATCATGACGCTTTTTTCGATACAGGGGTTGACAAAACGCTTCGGCGCGCTCACCGCGACCAACAATGTAACGCTGGACATCGGCAGGGAAGGGATTCTCTCCATCATCGGTCCGAACGGGGCCGGTAAAACCACGTTTTTCAACCTGTTGACCGGGTTTCTCAAGCCGGACGAAGGCAAAATTTTCTACAAAGGCCAGGATGTCACGGGCAAAAAGCCTTACCAGATCATCAGGTACGGCATCTCCCGCTCATTTCAGGTTGTTAGCCTGTTCGAGGAAATGACCGTGCTGGACAACGTCCGGGTGGGCGTGCAACGCACATTGGGCTTTATGAACCGCATGTTCCTCAATTACAGCCACGCCGATGCCGTGACCAAAAAGGCCATGGAATTGTTGGAAGAAGCCGGCATGGCGGATATGGCCGACCTGCCCGCCGCTTCAATACCGCACGGCGATCGCAAGATTCTTGACCTGTGCGTTGCCCTGACCACCAACCCGGAAACGATTCTGCTGGACGAACCTATGGCCGGTCTGTCCAAGGCCGAGAGATTCCGGATCACCCAGCTGATCAAAAAGCTGAGCGAGACCCACAAAGTGATCATTGTGGAGCACGACATGGATCTGGTGTTCGGCATTTCCGACCACATTCTGGTTCTGCACCATGGCGCCATTCTCGCAATGGGCAGCGCCGGTGAAATTGCCGCCAACGAAGAAGTGCAGGCCGCCTACCTGGGAAGAGAGGTGGCGTGATGTTGCAGGTCAAAGACGCCGATATTTTCTACGGTCAGGCCCAGGTCGTGTTCAAATTGAACATGAACGTCAGGGAAGGCGAGTTCATCGGCCTGTTCGGCAGGAACGGCTCGGGCAAATCGAGCACGTTCCGGGCGATCATGGGCCTGACGCCTCCGCGGGTACAGGGTAAAATAGAGTTCAAGGGGCGGGATATCACGGGACTTGCTCCACATGTCATCGCCAACCTGGGAATCGGATGGGTGCCGGAAGACAGGAAGATCTTCCCCAACCTGACCATCCGGCGCAACCTCCAGCTTGGGGAGAAAGCCCGCAGGTACACGCCCAGGAATACAAAGCTCTTCGGCATGGAAGACGCCTACCGGTTCTTCCCCAAATTATACGAGATGCGCGACAAGCTGGGCAGCCAGATGAGCGGAGGGGAGCAACAAATGCTCACCATCGCGCGGACCATGATGGGCAATCCCTCCCTGCTCCTTTTGGACGAGCCGACCGAAGGGCTGGCGCCGAATATCGCCCGGGACGTACTCAACATGATCCTTGATATCCGCAAGAATTTTAACGTGACCACCATCGTGGTAGAGCAGTTTTCCGAACACCTGCTCAAATATCTGGACCGCTGCTGCGTCATGGAAATGGGCGAATGCATCTTTGACGACCGCCCCTCTGTGCTGCAGTCGGACGACGCGCTAAAACTTAAATTGCTTGGCGTTGGTTGACGCCGGCAAAAATCGAATGGAGGGGGGAAGGCGGCCAGGGCTGACTCATCTAATTTTTCTTACTACGGCAACAGAGATGCCTTGCCGAGCAGTGTGAAAAGCCACCCAATTTGGTGACGCTGCAAAGCAGTTATGTTGCGCCACAACGAAAATAAGATGCGTCTGCCCCGGGAAGGCGGCAGAATGCTCTTGAAATCCGCGTGGAAGTGACGTAATTTCCAACACACAATCGGGCACCGCCATGGCAACGAAGCAAGCAAGTCTTTCAGGATCGAAAAGCGGCAGGATTTTTTTGCTGTTTGCCTGTTGCGTTCTGTTCGCGTTTTTCCTGTACAGATTTGCGGGCGTGTCAAATCCGCCGTTCCGGGCCGGGGACGGGCCGGAGGATGCGCGGTCGGAGACGTCCGAAGGGGCGCTTGTGTCCGAGGACCTGCCGGCTCACGCGCGGCCGCGGATCCGGGCCGCTCTGAAAGACTCTCCGGATGTGCCGGCCGTCGAGGCATCCCGGCTTGAAGCGCCGACCCTTGCAGGGAAAGATGAGCGGCAGTCCGAAGAGGTCGACGTCCTTCCCTTCGCCCCACCGGCCGCTCACTTCAATCTCCTGAAAATGGGCGGGGAGGGGCCTACCCTCCTGGTGATCGGCGGTATTCAGGGAGACGAGCCGGGCGGGTTCTCCGCCGCCGCTATTTTGTCTTTCGCCTATCGTATCCACAAGGGCCGGCTCTGGGTCGTACCGGATCTGAATTTCCCGAGCATCTTGCGGCGCAGCCGTGGGGTGAGCGGGGACATGAACCGCAAATTCGCCGCTCTGGATGTCTCCGATCCCGAATTCGGGACCGTATCCCGCATAAAAAGCATATTGCTGGACGAAGAGGTCGATCTCGTTCTCAACCTGCATGACGGCAGCGGGTTCTACAGGCCGAACTGGGAGGACAAGCTGCGTAATCCGCAACGCTGGGGACAGTCTTTGATCATCGATCAGGAAAAAATGATCATGCCCCCGTTTTTACTGAAAGAAACCGCCGGCAGGGTGGAGGCGGAGGTGAACGCCGCCCTGCTTGAGCCGGCGCACCGTTATCATATCTACAATACGCTGACGGCCGAGGGCAACAAGGAAATGGCCAAGACCCTGAGCTGGTTTTCCGTGCGCAACGGCAAGCCCGCCTTCGGCATTGAAGCCAGCAAGGAATTCGGCACGGAATACAGAACCTATTATCACCTGCGCGTCGTGGAAGCCTTTATGCGTTTTCTGGGCATAGAGTTCGAGCGCGACTTTACCCTTGATCCGAAAGGCGTGCGCGCCGCGCTGAATTCCAACATTCTGCTTTCCGCCTTTGAGGACCGGGTCATCCTGCATCTGGACAACGTGCGTCCCCGTTTATCCCGCATTCCTTTCAGGAAGGGCCGCTCTCCCGACGTCAGAGCTTCCAAGCCTCTGCTCGCCCTGGTGCGGGAAAAGGACGAATGGCGCGTGGCTTACGGCAACAACACCCTGACCCGCATCAAACCGGAATTCATGGATTTTGACGAATCCCTGCAAAAAATGGAACTGATCGTCGACGGAGAGGCTACAAGCGTGAGCCCCGGAGAGATTGTGCAGGTGCGGGAGTATTTTCTGGTCAATGTGCCGGAAGGATACCGGGTGAACGCGATTGGGGCGCAAAAGGAAGTCCGGGGCAGCGAGGCCGGGGTGCTGCTCAGGCGCAAAGATTTCATGCCGCGGTTTTCGCTGGACAAGGGCGCCTCCGTCTTTCGTGTGGAGGCCTACAAGGGCAAAGCCTTTTCCGGGATGATCCTGGTCCGCTTCGGGGATGCGGCGGGCCGGCCCAAGAAACCGCTTACCGCCAGGAGCGGACCGGAATCCAAACTGGGGTTCTAAAGCGATTTCAAAGTGAACTTGCTCTGGGCTTCACTTCATCCGAGCTTCGCTTCATCCGAGCTTCGCTTCATCTGAGCATCGCTTCATCTGAGCTTCGCTTCATCTGAGCTTCACTTCATCTGAGCATCGCTTCATCTGAGCATCGCTTCATCAGACTCAAGTTTCCGCAAATAGGGCATAATTTATAATTTAATCTCTTAATTTCAAAAGATTTTTTATAATATAAAAACGTATTACTATTTTATCAATTATTTCAAGTACATATTTATATGACCTTTTAAAGATTTTTAATAAAAACTCTTGACATTGTATTCATAATAGAGCACACTCTCTCCATGGCAAGTCTCAACAAACAAATCATTGGCGGACACGAATACTGGTATATCCGCGAAACTGCC
>JAISZH010000141.1 GCA_031269345.1 Desulfovibrio sp.
CGAAGCGGAGGGGGATCTGGCCCCCAATCTGCGCCAGTCAGGGCTGATCCGCAACGCCAAAGATGAACTGGACGCCTTGGAGGATGCGCTTAAAGCGGGATTTGCGCTGGACGCGATCGCCCTGCATCTGGAAACCGCGGCCCGGATTCTGGATGAGGTGAGCGGGAGAAGCGCCGGCGAAGAACTACTTGAGCGCGTCTTTTCTTCTTTCTGCATCGGCAAGTAAGCTGATTCCGCTCCTGGGCCGTCAAAGCAATTTCAAGGCGAATCAGTCCAAAACGACAAATCCCGGACGGTGACGCCCGGGATTTGTTCTGTTTGTCCTCGCACTGAGGCGGAGAAATGCTGTGGAAGTTTCTAACGACGGATATTGGGCCGTTCGGGTCCGAAAACGTCAATCTCTATGGGAAGTTCCTGACGGTTGATGCCTAAAGAGGCCATAAGACCGCCGCCCAGGGCGAGCATGCGGTACTGGGCCGCTATCACGTTAAGCTGGGCCGTGACCAGCTGGATGGAATAACTGAACAGCTCGTTTTCCGAATCCAGCAGGTCAAGAAGTGAGCGCTGGCCGACGTTGAACTGTTCCATATACATATTACGCGTTTTGGTGCTGTAGTTCACGGCACTGGAGAAGTGTCTGGCCTGTTCGCGCGCGGAATTCAGTTCCGCCCAGGAAGCTTCCGTCTGTTCCGTAAGCTGATCCTTGAGGTCCTCCAGTTCCTGCTTGGACTGACGAGCCCGGGCCAGATCGCCTTTTACATTGTAATAGTCATAGCCGCCGTTGAAGAGGTTCCAACTGGCGCGCAGCATGATTTCCACTCCGCCCTGGTCGGTGAGGCTGGAACCGCTGCGGTAGGTATAGGTCGGGCCGGCCTCAAGGGACAGTTGCGGATGGAAACTGCTCTGATCCAGTTTATACTGGGCAAGGGCGGTTTCGATGTCGGACTGGCCCGCCTTGATTTTGAGGTTTCCGCCCTGAGTGGCTACAAGGGCGGCTTCCAAGCTCGGGTAGGCGCTACTGGGAGCTTCGGGGGCCGCGACCATTCCGGGATCGCGTCCGGTTAAACGCTTGTAGTTGGCGACAGCCACCTCAAGGGCGGCGCGGCTTTCCGTAAGCGAAGCCTCGGTCCGGGCCAGACGGCTCTGGGTCTGGGTCACGTCGGCCATGGTCGAGGCCCCGGACTTATGCCGCTGGTATTGTGAAGACAGTATGGATTTGTGATTTTTGACGTTCAGTTCGGCCAAAGCGACGATGCGACGCTGGCGGTAGACCTCAACGTGCGCCAGAACCGCGTCCAGGGCCATACCTTCAGCGTTGTCGATCAGGCGGCTCTCGGCGGAATCCAGACGGGATTCGCCCATGCGCACCCGGTTTAAAGTGGCCAGACCGTCCCAAATGGTCTGGGATATGGTGAGACTGGCTTCGCTACGGCTGTAAAAGTCTCGGGACCTGTCGATATTACTGGTGGAATGACCACGGTTAAATACGTCTGACACCTGCTCGACGCCCCAGCCGGCGCGCGCGTCAACACGCGGGAACCAGCCGCTACGGGCGCGTTGCAAATCGTGAACGGCGGCCTGCCGGTATTCCTGAAAGGCTTTTATGTTCGGGCTGTACGCCAGACTTATCGTCACCGTGTCGCGCAGGGTAACTATGCCGTCCGCAGCCAGTGACATGGCCGGGCCTGACAACATCAAGCCCAGCGCCAATGCGGGGATGCAAAAAACTTTTCCGTGAATTTTTTTTCTCATTTTCTCCTCCTTCCTCAACACTGCCGGTCGGCGCTTAAGGCCAACCCGCACCGCGCTAACAGCCGCCGAAACCTTCCTCTAATCCGGCGGAAAATCAGCAGGTGTTTTTCTTGAATTTCCCTTGAAACGGCGAACACCGGCGCGGCGTTCGCCCAGGCCAACTCATCGCGTAATTTCTGATAATTTTCTTCTCCTTGTGGATTACTGTGCGCGGTAGTTTTCGTATAATCAAAATTTTTCATCCGTGTCAAGTAGTTTTCGAAAATTTTCATTAAAACCAGGGAAGTATCTCGTATATTGCTAATTTTATTGACTTTTTCTAGAAAAATTTTATATTTTTTCTTGATTTTCTCTTGATTTTTTCTTGATTTTCCCTCCAATTTTATTGTTATTTCCTTGATATTCCGGCGAACGGAAAATTTTCTCCACTGCCCATTGGGGCAATTTCACTTTGAAATTGCTCTGGCGGTCGCGAGAGCGGACGCCGGGCGAAGCCGGGCGCGCAGCAGCAGGCGGCGCGAGCAGGGCAAAAGCCGCTTTTTTTGCTTTGCGACCTTCACGCCTGTTGCGACAATACAGGCGGGGCGCCCCGCTCAAGGTCCGGCGCGACGATTGTGTTGGCGCGACGATTGTTGACGAGTGCTGGATAAGGGCCTATACGGTTGGTATGAAAGATAACCGATGGTTGCATATTTGCCGGTGCAGGGAAAGATGACGTGAACGGCACGGCTGTGAATGGAAACGCGTCCGCCAAAGGTGACACGGCGCATGTTGGGTCGACGCAGAAGATGTCTTCGTCTGCTTCCCGTCCGGCACAGAGCGTCGATCTGTTGCGTGGCGCGGAAATATTCAATCTCGACGAAATCACGCCCAATCTCGGGGATATCGCCCCGGATTGCGTCTGCGATGACCCCTTCGCCGTATTCACGGCGGAAATAACCGATTTTTCCGCTGAAGCTCTGGACGCCTCCACGGTGATCAACACCGCGCGCGGATATTTCCGCAGTATTTCAGGCGAAATTTCAGCTCCCGTCCAGGTTGAGGAGAGAAAACCGGCGGACGCCGGCGTGCGCGATGACGAACGCAGGCCGCCTTTGCAGACAGAAACCGGACGGGATCAAGTTCCGCCTTCAATATCCGGGGAAAAAACGGCCCCGCCTCCTGCCTGGCCGGAAGCGGCGACTTCTCCCGCCGCCCCCGGCGTTGCTTCCGGAGTTGGGGTTCAGACGGGTGGTTCGTATGGTCGGCCGCTCTCTCCAGCGCCCGATCTCAGCCTGCCTGATAACGCCAAAATAGAAGAGGTGCAGGATCCCGCCCTCCTGGCCATGAGCGGGCGCGTCCAGGCCAAGCCGCAGGGGGCTCCTCCGGGTAGCGTTCCTGAAGCCGCGCCACATACGCTGGATCCGAACGCGGACGACACCATCGACACCACGCGCCTGACCGGCAAGGAAACCGCCGAAAGCCAGATCGCCAATTCCCTGGTGCCCGATCCCGCGGACGTTGACTACGACCCGCCGCTCATTGAGTGCATGGCCGGACTTTTCAAACTTTTCGGCAAACCGGTGTCCACGCGCCTTCTGGTGGCCGGGCTGCCGAAAACCTCCGGCCCCCTGCATCCCTCGGCGGCCATCCGCGCCGCCCAATCCGCCGGACTGCGCGCCAAAACGGTGTATCGCCCGAACCTCGCCTCCATTTCCAATCTCACCCTTCCCTGCATTCTGCTGCTGCAAGGCGACAAAGCCTGCATTCTCAAGTCGATGAACGAAAAAACGGCGGAAGTGCTCTTCCCCGAAAACAATATGGAACCGCGCACCGTGGAACGCGAGGTTCTGGCCGAAGAATACCTGGGCTACTCCATCTTCGCGAAGCCCGAACCCAAACTGGACAAGCGCGCGAGCGACATAAAACTGCTGGAGAGCAAGCGCTGGTTCTGGGGAACACTGGCGCGCTTCCTGCCCATTTACCGGCATGTGTTCATGGCGAGCATTCTGGTCAACCTGCTCGCGGTATGCGGTCCCCTGTTTTTTATGAACGTCTACGACCGCGTTGTGCCCAACCATGCCGTGGATACGCTCTGGATGCTCGCCTTGGGCATCGGTCTGGCGTACATCTTTGATTTTATTCTCAGAAATCTGCGCAGCTATTTTGTAGACGTGGCCGGGCGCAACGCGGACATCCTGCTTGCAAGCAAACTCATGCAGCACCTTCTGTCCATGCGCCTGGACGTAAAGCCGGATTCCACCGGCTCACTGGCCAACAACCTGCGGGAGTTCGAATCCCTGCGCGACTTCTTCGGCTCCACAACCCTGATGGCCCTGGTGGACCTGCCCTTCCTGGTTTTCTTCGTAGTGCTTGTGGTCATCATAGGCGGACCCATAGCCATTATCCCCATCACCGCCGTGCCCATTGTCATCTGCGCCGGTTTCTTCCTGCAGTTCCCCCTGCAACAGGTGGCGGAAAAGGGCTTCAAGGAGAACATGCAGAAAAACGCCCTGCTGGTTGAAATAATCAACGGGCTTGAAACCATCAAGACCACCATGGCCGAAGGGCGCATCCAGCACGCCTGGGAAAAGGTCGTGGGCATGAGCGCCTCGTCCAACAACCATACCAAGCGCATGTCCAACCTTTCCGTCACCCTGACCATTGTAGTCACCCAGGCCGTGAGCGTGCTGCTCATAATCTGGGGAGTGTACCGCATTTCCGACGGAGAGTTGAGCATGGGCGGGCTTATCGCCTGCAACATGCTGGCCGGGCGCGCCATGGCCCCGCTCTCACAGGTGGCATCCATGCTCACCCGCCTGCAGCAGAGCCGGATGGCCCTGAAATCCCTGGACATCCTGATGGGCCTTGAAACGGAGCAGCCGGAATCCGGGCAGTATGTGGACTTCGGACACCTTGAACATGCCCTCACACTGGAGGATCTGTCCTTTAAATATCCGGGCACGGAGCGCTTCGCTCTGGAAAAAATCAACGTGCATATCCGGCCGGGAGAAAAGGTCGGTGTCATCGGACGCATGGGTTCGGGCAAAAGCACGCTCGGCCGCATGTGCGTCGGGCTTTATAAACCTACGGATGGGGCGGTCAAACTGGGCGGAGTGGACATCCGGCAGCTGGACATGGTCGATCTGAGATCCCGCATCGGCTATGTGGGCCAGGACAATTATCTGTTTTACGGCACGGTGCGCGAAAACATTTCCTTCGGGGTGGTGAACGCCGACGACCGCATGGTTTTGCGCGCCGCCAACATTTCCGGCGTGACGGACTTTGTGCGCGCGCATCCCGCCGGCTTCGGGATGCCGGTCGGGGAACGCGGAATGAGCCTGTCCGGCGGACAACGCCAGTCGGTGGCCATCGCCAGGGCGCTGCTTCAGGATACGGACATCCTGATTATGGACGAGCCATCAAGCAATATGGACAACAGCTCGGAGCTCGCCCTGAAACAGCGGCTCTCCGCCACTCTGGGGAACAAGACGCTGATTCTGATCACCCACCGTCTGAGCATGCTGGACTTGGCCGATCGACTGATCGTCATGGACAACGGGCATGTGGTGGCGGACGGACCGAAAAACGCGGTCTTGAACGCCCTGCGCAACGAACAGCTCCGCGTCGGCGGAGGCGGGCAACGCTCTACAGCTCCGACCGGTCCGCCTCAGGCCAGGCCCCAGACCAAAACGCCCGGAATGGCCAGGGCTTGATGTGATGTCACGCCGTACCCTCGTAACAGGCGTGAAGATAGCAAAGCAAAAAACTTGGTTTTGCTTTGTTCGCGCCGTCTGCGGCGCCGCGCCGGCCGCATTCAGAACAAACTGAATTTGGAAAGGCGTCAATGCCCGCGCGGAGGAAAGCGGGAAAGCGAGCGGAAAAATGGGCTTCCTTTTCGGAAAAAATTACGAACAGATACAGACTGACATCGGCTTCATGGCCGAGGTGGACGCGGCCGAGCATTACAAGGGGAGCAGGTGGGCCTATCTGCTTTCCTTCGGCACCGTCACGGCCTTTACCGTTATTCTGCTGATTTTGGTGTTCACGAACCGCATGGAGGTCACGCGCGGCCAAGGTCAGATCACCCCTTCTCTGGGTGTGCAGCCCATCCAGAGCGATCAGGGCGGCATCATTCAGCAAATCTTTGTAATTGAAGGACAGGAGGTCAAAAAAGGCGACCGGCTGGTGCAAATGTCCAACATTGAGGCCATTTCCGAATACCAGGATCTGCTGACCAAACAGGTGGAATGCGTTCTCACGCTCAAACGCCTGGACGCGGAGGCGGCAAACACGCCCCTGGTTTACACCCAGGAAGAGACAGCGGCCCATCAGGACATGGTCAACGACCAGATGCGCCTGTACGCGACGCGTCAGGACAAACTTCAAGCCGGGACGCTGGAGTTGGAGGCGACGCTTGAGCAGAAACGCGCCGCCGTTGCCGAGGCCATGTCAAAGAAAAGCCAGTACGAGCAAAATCTCATTCTGCTGATGGACCAGGTTAACCGGGTGCGCCCTTTGGTGCAGCAAAGGGCCTACTCCGAGATTGAATATCTCAACCTGCGCCAGCGCGTCATAAGCCAGCAGGGAGATCTGAACGCCCTGGCCGAAACCATATCCAAAACCCAGAGCGAGGTGCGCGAAGAGGAAGCGCGCCTTGCCGGCAGGGACTCCGAATGGCAGGCCAAAGTCGCGGCGGAACGCAACGACTACCGCAGGCAGTTGGACAGCATAAACCAGAAAATCGCGGCGGGCAGTCACAAGGTGAACATATCGGAACTGCGCGCGCCCATGAACGGCGTGATAAGCCGCATCCTGCTCAAGGAGGAGAACGTAGCCCAGCGCGCGCAAACCATTATGGAACTGCTGCCGACTGACGATACCCTGGAGGTGGACGCACGCTTTCAGCCTTCTGTCCGTGGTTTTCTTGACGTGGGCATGGACGCCTCCGTTCAGGTGGACGCCTATGACTTCACCATTTACGGAAGCCTGCCCGCCGTTGTCACCCGGATCAGCGCCGACACGATCGAAGACAACAGAGGCCAGGCCTGGTACGAAGTGCGCTTGCAGACGGAATCCTCACGGCTTAAGCATAAAGACCAGTCGCTTGACATCAAGCCGGGGATGACCGTCAAGGTAAACGTCATTTCCGGCGAAAAGACCATTTTCGATTATCTTATGAAACCCATCCTGAAATCCCGCCAGCAGGGCAAAGCCAAGGGCCACGGCCCCGACGAGTCCGGGGACGGGGGGAACGCAGGCGGTGAGACGATGGAAAAGGACAATGCCGCCACCCCGGCCCTTTCCGGGGACAAACCGGCATGAGCGTATTTTCACAAGACGACGACGCCGTAGACATGCAATATATGCATGACGTCGACAAGGCCATAAACCGGAGCGGGCACCCCCTGGCATTTACCCTCTCCCTGGCTTGTCTGGTCTTTTTCGGCGTTTTCTTCATCTGGGCGGATCAAGCCATGATTGACGACGTTACGCGCGGGCAGGGGCAGATTATTCCGGCTCAGGGCACGCAACCCATACAAAGCGAGCGCGGCGGCACGATCACGGATATCCTGGTGTCCGAAAACGACATGGTGCAAAGAAACCAGCCCGTACTCACCATATCCAACGTCCAGGCCGTGGCCGGACTGAAGGATCTGCAAACGCGCCACGTCGAACTGACGCTATCCATCAAGCGCCTGTCCGCCGAAGAAAATAATCTTGCGCCGGTTTTTACGGAAAAGGAAAAGGAACTGTATCCGGAAGCCGTAGCCGCCCAACTGAGCATGTACGCCACGCGCAAAGAACAGTTTGACGGCCAGACCAGACTCCTTCAGTCCCAGATGGAACAACGCCAGCGCGAAGTGGCGGAAGCGAAAGAACGTCAAAGCGCCTATGAAAGCCAACTGCTCCTGCTCAAGGAAGAGGAATCCACGGTAAGGCCCATGGTCGGCCGTTCTTATTCCCAAATCCAGTATCTGCAACTCAGGCAACGCATAGTCACCCAGGAAGGCGAATTGAGAAGCGTGGTCCAGACCATCGCCAGGGCCGAAAACGGCGTGAACGCGGCGGTTCAGCGCCTGCAGAACCTGCGCGCCGAGCGCATGGCCGGCATAGCCGACGAAATCAACAAGAGCCGTCTCGAGCAAAGCAGCGTGGAACAACAAATCAGGGCTTCGGACGAACTGGTGACGCGCACTGAACTGCGCTCTCCGGTGCGGGGAAGAGTAGTGCGCGTCATTCTCAAAAAGGACAGCGTCGCCAAGCCTGCCGAAACTATCATGGAAATAATCCCGACCGACGGGGTTCTGGAAGTGGAAGCAAAATTCGCTCCCCAGGATCGCGGTTTTCTTTTTGTGAACCAGCCGGCTATGGTCAAGGTCACGGCCTATGAATTTTCCATTTACGGAGGGCTGGAAGCGACTGTAACAAAGATCAGCAACGACACCGTCGAAGATAAAAAGGGCAATCCCTGGTATGAGGTGCGTTTTCTTACCAAACGCAAAAGCATTTTGTACAGGGGCGAAGAATTGGAAATTCTGCCCGGCATGACGGTAAGCGTGGATGTGCTTACGGACAAGAAATCTGTGCTCAGCCACATCATCGGTCCGATACGCAGAGCCATGCAGAATGCCATGACCGAACACTAGAGCAGTTCACGAATGAAACGAGTGAACTGCTCTGCAAGGATTTGCGGCGCAAATCCTTGCCGCGAAACAGAAGCAGGCGGGCTTTGCCCGACGTAAGCGAACTGTTTCAAGCGTTAATTGCTCTAGGTCCGGCGCTCTGCGCTGAGCATATCCAGTCAATCCGAGCCGGAGCAGGCATGTTTTCATATGCACCTTACACCTGTACGCCGGCGCCGAAATGCTGCAAGGCCGTCCTCGTCCTGGCCCTGTTGCTTTGCCTCGCCGGGCGGCCGGCTCATGCCGGGGATGCCGCGATCGCTACGGATACAAATGCGGCCGTCACCCAGGATGCCGCGAAAGGACAGGATGTCCCGGCTGTTCAGGACGCGCCGGCAAACAAGAACGCGCCCACCGGCCAAGACGCCACGAATAAAGAAACGGAGAAAAAAGAGCCGCCAAAGCCCATTATCCGCTTATTCGGCACTGCGGAGTTCCGCAGTCTGATCAAAAACTTGCCGAAATGGGAAAGGGTGCTGGAAGAGGAAGCGAAAAACCCCTCTTTCACGGAGCAGGGCATCGCCACGGATAACGCGAAGGTACAGGAACGCTGGCTTGCCCTCAAGGCCACGCTTAAGGATGCCCCGATCCGGGACAAATTGCAGGGCGTAACCAATTTTTTCAATCAGTGGCCGTACAAGACGGACGCCGAAGTATGGGGGGTAGAAGATTACTGGGCAACGCCGCGCGAATTTCTAATCAGGTCCGGCGACTGCGAAGACTATGCCATAGCCAAATTCTTCGCCCTGGTGGACCTGGGGGTTCCCCCCGAACTTATGCGCATAGCCGCGGTCAAGGACGGCATACGCGGACTCGGCCATGCCGTACTGGTGGTTTTTGTGGATAACGACGCCTATATTCTTGACAACATAACAAATTTAGTTTTGTCTCACAAAAAACTGACGCACTATGCTCCTCTGTATACGGTGAACGAGGAATATCTGTGGAGACATGTAAAACCCAAAGCCGGAACCGGAAAATAGCAGGCCTTCAACAGGGAACCCAACAAGTTCGGAGATGGACATGAGCGAAGAAAAACCCGGGAGTTCGCCACTGGCCAAGATACCCGCGGCCGCGGACAGCAAAAAGCGCTTCCTGTGGCTCGGCATTTTGACCGTGGTTGTGGTCATAGGCATTGTTTTCGCCTTTGCCTACCACACGATGTCCGAGACAAAAAGCATGATGGAGGTTGATATTCTCCAGCGCCAGCAAAGCATCACCTCGGCCCGTGTGGAAATGACGGACGCCTGGCTGGAATCCCTTGTTGAAAAAAGCGTCCGGCTTGTGGGTTCGGATCTTTTCCAGATTTTTGCCTCGGAAATGGACAAACTCCCAAGCGTCCCCCTGCTCTTCAACTCACCGGGCACGGAGGAAAAAACGCCGGACGCCGGCGGAGTCCAGGGCAAAGACGATCAGGTGGATCAACTGCGCTCACAGCTCCCCCTGATGCGCACCATGCTCTCCGAGTTCGTCTCCTTCTCCGGCTTTGCCGCGGCCCGCATCGTAAACAGCCGGGCAGAGACGTACATAGCCACCGAAGTTTCCTTTTCGCCCTTGAGTTCCTACCAGAGAAAACTGGTACAGCAGGTAACGGAAACTTCCAGGCGTGTTTACGCCCCGCTTGAAATCCAGCCCAAGGGCATTACCCTGGACATATACCTTCCGATAATGTCGCCCAGTTACCAGGGAACGACCGGCAAGCCGGTTGCGGTCATAATTCTTTCGCAACTGGTGGATTCCAAACTTTCCGAGGTGCTTTCCCCCGGTCTGGTGGACGAGAAAGGGCGCAAGCTGAAGATGGTGCAAAAAAACGGGGATATCTACCAGAACATAGCCTCCGGGGCCACAATACTACGCCAGGTGGTTGATTTCCCCGTCAAGACGGACGATTCTACCCTTCCCTTCGGCATCCGCAGCGCTTACGGAGAAAATATGACCGTATATTCTTCCGGTATCCGCCTGCGTGCCACCGACTGGTGGATCATAGCCGAGAACGACGTCTCCATAACCAACGTGATTTTGTCCGATCGGGCAAAAATCATCTACAGCATCGCCGGACTTATCGCTCTGGCCATGGCGCTGCTGGTTTCCGCGGGCTGGTGGCGCATAGTCGGGCGTGAGCAGTCCAGCATCAACTCCCACATCACCAACCTGCTGTCCGTAATCGACGAACAGAAAAAACTCCTTGACGGCATCAACAGCGCGATAACCGACCCTATATCCCTCTCCGACGGCAAGGGCGCCTACCGCTATGTGAACAACGCCTTTGCGAACGCCGTGGGACGCTCGGTGGACGACGTGGTCGGACTTGACGGGCCGGCTGTCTTCGGCTTTGACACGGCAAAACGCCTCAACACCTCGGATCAGCATGTGCTGATGACCGGGGAAAGCGTGTCCGTCACCGAAGTCCTCTGGCTGCAATCCAAACGCTACCATTTTCAGATATCCAAAACCCCGCTAAAGGACGTGAATTCCCGCACCGTGCAGGGCATAGTTTCGGTATTCCGCGACATCACCCAGCTCGTGGAAACCCAGGAACGCAGCCGACGCGTCGTGCAACAGACTATTGACGCTTTGGTGCGCACCATTGAGGAAGCCGACCCCTTCCTGGGCGGTCATTCGCGCATCATGGGAGGCATAGCCTCGCTTATAGCCAAACAGCTGCGCCTTTCGGAAAAAGACACTGCCACGATCGAAGCGGCCGCCAATCTCTCCCAAATCGGGAAAATGTTCGTGCCGCGCGGGATTCTGCTGAAACCCGGCGTGCTCACCCCGGAAGAGAAAGTGGAAATGGAGCGCCACGTCGAATATGCGCGCAACGTACTCAAGGATATCGAATTTGATCTGCCGGTTGTGGAGACCATATGTCAGATGAACGAACGCCTGGACGGAAAGGGCTATCCCAAGGGCCTGGTAGGCGACGAAATATCCGTGCTCGCCCGCGTCCTCTCTGTCGCCAACGCTTTTACCGCCATGGCCAAGCCACGGTCCTACCGTCCCGCCCTGCCCGTTGACGAAGCCCTGAACATCCTGGAGCGGCAGACGGGAAATTATGACTCCGATGTGGTGAAAATACTCCGCCAGGTGCTGAATACCCCGGCAGGAGAGCGCCTCGTGGCCCAAGCCGCATCAGCTAAGGCCATATAGCGCCCCTTCAACATTATTCACGGATCAGGAGGAACAATTCATGGAAAGAAGCAACGCCGTCACCTTTCAAGGCAACCCGCTGACCCTGCTCGGCGCTCCCCTGAAAACCGGAGACACAGCTCCGGACTTCGTTCTGCGCGATAACCAGCTCTCCCCGCGTTCTCTGGCCGACTACAAGAACAAGGTTCTCATACTCTCGGTCGTTCCCTCCCTGGACACGCCCGTTTGCGATGTGCAGACGCGCCGCTTTAACAGCGAGGCCGCGAAGCTCGGAGAGAAAGTGCAAATACTCGCCATATCCTGCGATCTGCCCTTCGCCCAGGCCCGCTGGTGCGGGGCGGCCGGGATAAGCCAGGTCCAAACACTGTCCGACTACTTTGATCTTTCCTTCGGCATAGCCTATGGAGTGGGCATTAAGGAACTCAGGCTTCTCACCCGCTCCATTTTCGTGATCAACGCCAAAGGCGTGATCACTTATTCGGAAATCGTCCCCGAAGTCACGCATGAAGTGAATTTCGCTGCTGCGCTTGACGCCGCCCAGGCCGCATTATAACCGCACAGCTGCGCAAAGGCGGTAACCATGGAAGAGGCAACACAGTCATTCAACAGAATATTGCTCATCATCCCCGCTCTTCTGGCCCTGATTCCCGTCCTGCTTTTTTATGCCGGGCACAGGATTTCCCTTAAAGACCCGTCACCCCTGGCCGGGAAATCCTTGTACTGGCTCGGCGGGCACGGCATAACCCTGGCCCTTGTGGCCCTGTTGACAGTCATGCGCGGCAGCGTAATCCCGGATGCGCTGATAGCAAGGCTTCCGCTTGTCATTACAGCCCTGTATCTGTGCTTCGGTCTGGCGCTTAAGCTGCCTTCGGTGTTTTCCCTGGGACTGGCCACCCCGCTCCTCTGGTTTCTGCTCATCCAGGCCGGAGAAGCCTTTTTCATCGCCAAATACGATCTTTACAACCTTCCGGAGGAGCCGTTCTGGTACATGTTGGCCGCCTTGGCCGTCTACGGGATGCGCTGTCTGAAAAAACCGGCAGGATTCTGGGAAAACGCCGAGTATTCGCTGGTGCTCATAAGCGGCTGCTGTCTTATGACGGCCTTCTGGCTCATGGCAACGGGCCAGCCGAGCTTGCTGTCCGCGTTGGATCTGCCGCGCCATGTCTGGGCGGTGGCTTTGGCGCTCCTCTCCGCGGGGCTGCTTTGGTGCGCCAAACACATGTCCGACGCCCTCTTCGGCCTGTGCAGCCTGATCGGCTTCGCCTCCGGGCTATACACCTTTATCTCCTCCTATCCTTGGAAATGACCGGAAAACGCCCAATCTCCAGCGCCCGTGGCGGGTTTTGCGCTAAAGCGCGCAAACCGTCCCGGATCGGCGCCGCCGCCTTTGCGGTGTGGATGTCTGCCTGAGATGGACACGACTGCAACGGATACAGACACGGAAAGCAGCGGGAAAGAGGCTGGCTCCGGTGATATCCTGCCGGACAGGCGGGCGGCGGCAGAGCTCTTTCTCCCCGTGCGTGCCTTCATGCAAAGCGCGCAGATGGCGTCCTGCCGGACTTTTCTAGAACGACTGGCGCAAAATCCACCCCAGTCCCTGCTCCTGGAAGGAGGCGACGCGACGCAACGCCTGGCGGCCGCCCATTACTGGGCGTTGTTTCTCAACTGCGACCCAAGGCGCGGCCCGGCCCGGCCCACCCCCCCCGCCGTCCCGTCTTTCTTCTCTCTGCCGGGGCTTGCTCCAGTGCTGAAAACGGAAGATGACCCACCCCAGGCCGCGGTTGACGCGGCGAACAGGCCCTGTCTGCAATGCGCGGCCTGCTTGCGCCTTATCGCCCATATGCACCGGGATTGTTTTTTCTTTGACGGAGCAGACCAAAGCATAAAAATCGACGAGTTACGGCCTCTGAAATCAGTTTGCTGGGAACAGCCGCGCGAAGCCCGCTTCCGGGTGATAATCCTCCGCGAGGCCCAGGCCATGACGCTGGAGGCGTCAAATACTCTGCTGAAGCTTCTGGAGGAACCGGTGGCCGCTACCTCGTTCGCGCTGCTCGCCCCGCAACGTGAGAGACTTTTGCCCACCCTGGTCTCTCGCAGTTTCGTCATTACGCTCCCCTGGACGCGCCAAGCCGGAGACACGGGAAACTTTTGCGCTTGGAAACCCCTTCTCTGCGCCTTTCTGGAAACCGGAGAGGGACTTTTTGCCCGTAGCGCGGTCAAAGGCGCCGTTGACGCGGCCCTGGTTCAAAATATCATTGACGGCTGCGCAAAGGCGCTTATTGAGGCAATCCTGTCCGGGTCCGGCGGAGAATCCCGGATGGGCGGACTTGGAAAAATTTTCTCCGCCCTACCCGCCGCAAAGCTGCGCATCCTTGACGAGCTTCTGGCAGAAGGCCGCGAAAATCTCAACAGAGGAGTAAATCCCGCCCTGACTCTTGAATGGCTTATGCTACGCGCATATTTGCTGCTGCAGCCGTCCGCCCGGTCAGACTACACAGGAGACCAGGCATGAAGTTCATACTCTCCCAGATGGAGTACTTCCTGGCCCGGCACGACAACAGACGCAATCTGCGCTTCATGTTGCGCTTTGCTTTGCTCATAGGCGCTCTGGTCATCCTCTACAGCGTTCTCTTCCACAGCATCATGGAACTGGAAGGCCGCGAATATTCCCAGCTTACCGGATTGTATTGGACATTAACCGTCATGTCCACCCTGGGCTTCGGCGACATCACCTTTCATAGCGACTTGGGCATGATATTCAGCATAGTGGTGTTGATGTCCGGCATCATGCTTTTCATGCTGCTTCTGCCCTTCACCTTTATTCGTTTTGTCTACGCCCCCTGGCTGGAAGCGCTGAACAAGGCCAAAACCCCGCGCGAACTGCCCAAGGAAACCTCCGGGCACGTGCTCATAGTAGGTTCTGACGGCATGGCCTTAAACCTTGCCTCGCGTTGCGCCCACTATGGAATTCCCTGTGCCCTGCTGCTTGATGACGACCGCAAGGCAGTGACCCTGATCGACCAGGGTTACAACGTGGTGTACGGGGAAACGGATTCCACCTCGGGGTATGCCGCGGCGCGGGCGGAAAACGCCGCCCTGATCCTGGCCCTGCACGACGACATGAAAAACACCAATATCGCCTCCACCGTGCATGAATACTCTCCCGGCGCCTTGCTGGCGGCAAGCGCTGACCACGAAGCGGCGGTCGACATTCTGCGCCTTGCCGGGTGCCGCCATGTGTTGCATTTCCCGCAGATCCTGGGCGAAGCCCTGGCCAGACGGGTGTTCAGCGCCGATTCCGGCATGAACATCATCGGCGGCTTTACCGGTTTCTGCATTGCCGAAAGCCCGGCCACAGGCACTCCTCTGGCCGGAAAGCGCATTATGGATACGGATCTGCGTTCCCGCTTCGGCCTGAATGTGGCCGGCATCTGGCAGGGGAAACAATATCTGCCGGCAAAGCCGGAGGCGCTTCTGGAAGAGGGATCGATTCTTCTTCTGGCCGGCACATCGAACAAGTTGGAAAATTACGCCCGCTCCCTGCGCCACCGGCAAACCGTGGCGGAGCCTCCGGCCCTGATCCTTGGCGGCGGCCGGGTTGGGAGCGCCGTGGCCAAGACTTTGGAACGACGCAATATTCCCTTCCGCGTTGTGGAGCAAAAAGACACGCCCTCGTCCAAAGGGGACCCGCGCTACATCCGCGGAGACGCGGCGGACATCTCCGTGCTGCGCGATGCGGGGCTTGATGAAACACGGAATATTATTGTGACCACGCACAATGACGATTTGAACATCTACCTGACCATTTACTGCCGCAAACTGCGCCCGGACACTAAAATCATCAGCCGCGCCACACTGGATCGCAACGTGCCCTCCCTATACAACGCCGGCGCCAATCTGGTAATGAGTCAGGCAGGATTGATCGCGGACATGGTGATCAACTTGCTCAAACCCGGCTTGGTCTTCATGTTTACCGAGGGCCTGAATATTTTCCGCTTACCCGTCCCTCCGGGGCTTGTCGGCGTCCCTCTGAAGGCCAGCGGAATCAGACAGGACACGGACTGCAACGTCATTGCCGTGCAGGCGGAGGAAAAAATTGCGGTGCCCCCGGACCCGGACCAGCCTCTGGCGGAGAGCGAAGAATTGATTCTCATAGGCACGGCGGAGGCGGAAAAAAATTTCCTGCGCCTTTATGCGACCCCCAGGTTCACCCCCTACTTTGGAAGCGCTTGAAGCGTATCCTCCCGGAAAATCCGCAACCCGTCCCGGTCTGGGCATCTCCGGGTTTCACTGGGAATATCCAATCAGCACCCAAAAGTTTTAAAGGGCCTTTGCACCAGATTCGCGTTGTAGAAGCGCGTATCTCCCGTAACTTCCACCCCGGCCCAGTCCGGCTTCACGAATTCGGCGTCCTCGGAGGCGATTTCTACTTCTATGAGCACCAAGCCGCTGTTTTCCCCCAAAAATTCGTCAACTTCCCAGACAAGTCCGGCAAAGGGGATGGAATATCGCAGTTTTTCCACCAAGGGCCGCAGCGCCAGGTGTTCAAGCATGTATTCGGCGTCAGGCAGGGAGATGGGGTACTCAAACTCAATCCTGGCCGCACCCCTGTTTTTGCCTTTTATCGCAAGGCAAGCCCGGTCACATGACATGCGCACGCGCACCGTCCGCTCCGGTTCCAGGCAGAGGTAGCCCTGTCGGATTGGCCTGCCCGACGCAAGACCGCGCCAGCTCTCGCCGGCCGGGAGAAATTTTCTTTCGATTTCAAGATGTCCGGCTTCAGAACCACCTACGCCGATTTGACTGTCCATGACGATTTGACTTGCCTTTTTGCCCTTTATTTTTCACTGTGCCATGGTTATAATGCGCCAGAGCAATTTCACTTTGAAATTGCTCTGGCGGCCGCGAGAGCGGGCGCCTGCCGCGACGTCGGTCAGCCGCAAGCAAGGCGTTTCGGCTGACGATCCCGCGCTGAAAAGTTTACTTTTTAACGCATATATCCGTAAGCAGGACGCTCAGCCGGAAACCGCGGTTCCCGGCCCGCTTGCGGCCGCTTCCACAGCAGGAGCGAAACCCCGATTTCGGTCCTTTTGCGTAACCCTACACATAATTTTATTTTTTGCCAAGGAA
>JAISZH010000153.1 GCA_031269345.1 Desulfovibrio sp.
CCATATCCACCTTGCCGCCGACAAAAGGGAAGCGGGGCAGGAATCCCAGCGCCCGCACATTGCAGCAGGGCTGTATGGCTTCCGGCTCAAAATTTATGTCGTTGAAGATGTAAGAACAGAGTTTCATGTATGTCTTCAATATGCAACGAACTATCCGACACGAACTATCCGTTATCAGCCGCCCGGCCCTATTCCGGGGAAAAAGCCAGCCTGAAACCTATGTTCCCGTGGCGGATGTCCAGATGATCGTAGAAACGTGAGGAAGAGCGGCACTCCTGCGCCGAAAAATGCCAACTGCCGCCGCGAAAAATCCGGCGCCTCCCGTCCGGATTGTGCGCCCATTCCCATACATTTCCGTAGATATCGTACAATCCGAAGGGATTTGGCTTCTTTTCCCCTACAGGATGCGTCATGCCCCCCGCGTTCATGTCAAACCAGGCGTAGTCGTCAAGTTCCTTATACGGCCCCCGCAGAATCCACTCGTAGATTTCCTTGCGCCTTTTCAGTCCCACGGCAAGAGGCGCTTTTTCCGTAAGCGCCAGATCCGCCAGGGTCCGCGCGGACAGCGCGGGCACCGCGCCGAAAAAGTAATCCGTATCCGTGCCGGCCCGGGCCGCGTATTCCCACTCCATATCCGCGGGCAGCCGGTATTTTCCCGTCTTCTCCCTCTCGTTCAGACGCCTGATGAACTCCCGCGCGTCGCCAAGCGAAACATTCTCCACAGGACGCCTCGACCCCTTGAATCTGCTCGGATTATTCCCCATCACAGCGGTCCATTGCTCCTGAGTCACCTCATATTTGCCCATCCAGAATTCGCCGATGGAACTCCTCCCGCCGTCACCGGCCTTTCGCGCGTCCATGCCGGATCCGGCGGGGATCAGCGCGAATTCCATGCCAACGCTGTTGCGAAAGGTCTTCCCGGAAGACCCCCGCGCGGAGAAAAACCCCACTCCGCCCTCGAGGCTTTCAGGCAAAGCGGGAGGCGGCGTTTCGTCGTAGATCAGAAGCTTTTCCCCGCCGCTGAAATCGTCAAAAGACATTTTGCCACCGGGCAGAAGCAGTATTTCCCTCTCATGCAGCTTCGCAGCCAGGACAAGACACTGACGCCAGCCGCCCCGTTTGCTCTCCGCAAAAAGATACAGGGGTTCACCCGGATTTCGCTTTGCCGCCTCCCGGATGATATCCTGGGACATGTCACGCTCGTTCTCCAATTTCCGGTTGTTGCGCAGCACCACAGCCTCCTGGGCCAGAAAACAGACCGCAACCAGAACATAAAGCAGAGGAAGAGCCTTCGGACGCAGGGACAAAAGACGCCGCGCGAAGCAAAATCCGGCCCCGGCCAGCAATACGGAAAGGACGGGATAGGTCGGATAAAAATACCAGTCCGCCTTGGTGGCGCTTAAAGTGAGCATTGCAAAGGGTACGGCTGTGGCAAGCAGCATCCTGCGCGCCACAGGGTCGCAAACCCTGAAAGCCTCGCGCAGCTTTTCCCTGGAAAGCGGCCGTCCAAGGCGCAAAACCACGCCGATCACAAGGGCCAGACCACCCAACCAGACTGGAAAATTCTGCAAAATCTTTATGAGGTAATAGATTACGCTGCCGTTGTGTCCCTCCAGCACCGTGGCAAAACGGTCAAGGACGTCGTTGAAGATCATCTGCTCGAAAAAGGCCGTGCCGTCGTTTTGCATGCGGAAGAAAATCCATATTCCCACCGGCAGGGCGGAACAGGCCAGACAGCCGAGACCCTGAAGAAGAGAGCGCGTGCTTATCCTGTGCTCCAGAAGAAAAAGCAGCGTCAGGCTCACTCCCAGAGTGGCGGCGTGGAAACTCTTGCATAAAAAGGCCAGCCCGGCGACAAAAGCAGCCGCCCTGTACCTGACGAAGCTTTTCCCTTCCGCAAGGCAGAAGAAAAGCGCCAAAGAATAAAGGAAAACGAAGACAGCGTCGGCATCGCCGGTTCTCGCCCCGTGCCGGGAAATCAGACGGATGGAGGTGATGAAGATGCCGGAAGCGAGCAGGGCAAAAGCCGTGCCCCGGTATTTCCGGGCAAAAAGGAAAACGCCGGCCGCGGTGAGGATAAAGGAAAGGGCCGAAAAAAAACGCAGACCCAAAGGGGTTTTCCCGAAAATCTTGAAGCCCGCGACGGCATGGTAGAAGGCCAGAGGAGGCTTGTCGTTGTAATAGTCGGGTTCGCCGTTATAAGTGCTGACCAGATAATCGCCGCGCTCAAGCATCTCCACGGCGCTTACCCCGTGCCTGGCCTCGTCCCAGGAGGCTATAGGCGCGTCGCCAAGGCGGTGGAAGACGTTGAAGCAGGCGACCAGCGCGAGAAGGACGAAAACAAGGGCAAGTCGCGCTCCCTCGGGTGCAGGGGCGCAAAAATCCCCCCGTGACCGGTCGTCATGAGAAGGCATATCGCTACGTCCTCCGCCTCTTGCAGAATTTCAAGCGTGAAACGCTTCGCTGGGATGCGCCTGCAAATCCCTGCCGCCAAACAGCCGCAGGCGAACTTTGCACGCCGTTCGGATTATTTTTACGTCGCAACACTATAAAATATTCAAATATATTTCAGTACCAAGAAGGTAGCATGGGCCTTCAGGCCCATGCGTCTTGCGCCTGGACGGGGTTTGGACCCCGCCCAAGCTTCCGCCCGTACGGATACCCCGCCCTTCAGGGCGGGGTCGGGCTATCCGGCCTGAAGGCCGG
>JAISZH010000055.1 GCA_031269345.1 Desulfovibrio sp.
ATAGCAAAATCTATACCTTATGCTTTTAAAAAGAGAAATGTTTTGTTTGAACAGTATACATTTGAGTTAGAACCAATAAACGAAAAATGGCCGGTTGCTATTTTCCATCATCCGGATCCTAATAAAATTATTGATATACTAAAATAAGTTATGCTTGTGGAAGAAGGCCAAAGTTAACTTTTGGGGATTTTCTTGACTTTATCCGGGACCATGGCATTATGATAACCATCGGGGACGGATGCCGGAAAATATAGCTTGCGGGAAAAATCGACTCGAGCGATTTATGCGTAAAGCCCGTCATCTTCAATTCGAAAAGGCCATCTCCTTTGCGCAAGGTAGACGGGACTGATTTCGCCGGCGTCGGCGTTTACCGGTAAAATTTTGCACGAGGTCTCTATGTCGCACATTTTTTTCGCCAACCTCTCTCATTCCGCGGATGCATGGATCGGCGTCGGCCTGATCGCCGTCTATTTTATCTGGATGTGCTACATGAGCGTGGTGCGCATCCGCAAAGGCGAGCATTTGCACCATTGACGCCGCTTTCCGAGCGCAAAATTTTTCCTTGACACCGTCTTTGCTGAAAGGCTAGGACGCTGTGACACTTGTATGCTTAACAGCGTAAGCCATCGGGGCAAGCCCGGCGCGCCGCCTCCGGCGGCACAAAACCTTCGGGATTTTGCACCGGTTACTTTTGCAAGTAGGCACTGGAGTCGCGACAGGCGACAATAGTCACAACCCGCAATAGGTGAGCGCCGCCTAAGGCGGCGGAGCGTGCCGGAAACAACGCTTTCCGGCGAAGCGATGTTCGCGTTTGCTGCGACAGTACGGGCGTGACATCTCACTAAGTGGTTTTTTCTTTTTTGGGAGGTATCTTGGATGTACGCGGTAATTGAAACTGGCGGAAAGCAGTTCCGGGTTGAGGAAGGCAGCCGTTTGCGTCTTGTGGGCATTGACGCTGAAGTCGGCAGCGAGGTTGTGCTGGACAAGGTTCTCCTGCTTGGCGGCGAGACGCTTTCTGTGGGCGCGCCGTATCTTGAAAACGCCAGGGTGCGGGCAACGGTGCTGGATCGCTGCAGGGGTGAAAAAATTTTGATTTTCAAGAAATGGCGACGGAATGATTCGCGCCGTTCCCAGGGATACCGGGAGCGTTATTCAACCCTCAAAATAACATCCATTTCGGCCTGAAAAGAGGAGAAGGGGATATGGCACATAAAAAAGCAGGCGGCAGTTCCCGCAACGGCCGGGACAGCGCCGGTCAGCGGCGCGGGGTCAAGCGCTTCGGCGGACAGACGGTGCGTGCCGGCAATATCATAGTGCGCCAGCTCGGCACGCGTATCCATCCCGGCAAGGGCGTTGGTCTGGGCAGGGATTTTACCATTTTCGCCACCATCGACGGGATTGTGAAGTTTGAGAAATACTCGCGCAAAAACCGGGTTTTCACACGCGTGCACGTGCTTTCGTCCCGGACTGACTGATATGGTCGGGACTTGTTCTGTCGAACAGTACTTCCCGTTTTTTATCCGAAATTGTAAGTAGACGCGGTTTCCGGTGGACTTGCCTTACGTTGCGCGTCAGCTTTGCGGCTGATTCGCTTACGGCGGGCAAAGCCCGCCTGCTCCTGTTTCGCGGCAAGGATTTGCGCTGCAAATCCTTGCAGAGCAGTTCACTCGTTTCATTCGTGAACCGCTCTATGCTCAGGCAAAAACGGTTGTTTGTCGCTTTTGCCCTTTCTTCATCAAAAATTCCTTTTTAAAAATTTCTTTATGGTCTGAAACCATTCCCTTCAGGGAGATCTCCGCTTGACGCCCGGCTACGCCAGGCATGGCGCTTCGGCAACGTCATTTTTCATGGAGGGGCAATCCACCCGGAACCTCCTCCCGCGGACGGAAGTCAGCCGACGGATTAGTGCCATGTATCGCTTAAAACCACGCATTCGCTTCGTTTTAAGCGATAAGATCGCACGGCAAAAAACACGGTTTTTTGCCGTGCTCACGCCGCCTGCGGCGGCGCGCCGGGCTTGTCCGCCCGGCGGCCGGTAAGCTGTTCGCTGTGCATTTTTAAGCGTTACAGTGTATCAGGTGTGGATTGAAACATTTTTTCAGGGGCGTGGGCATGCGGTTTGTGGACGCGGCGACGATTACCGTGCGTTCCGGAAAGGGAGGGCACGGTTGCGTGTCGTTCAGGCGCGAGAAATTCATCCCAAGGGGCGGACCGGACGGAGGTAACGGCGGGGATGGAGGGAGCATTGTCTTGCGCGCCTCCGCGCACCTCCTTTCCCTTTATGACTTCCGCTTCAAGCGCCTATATGAGGCGGAGAACGGCCGTCCCGGACAGGGTTCACAGCGCGACGGACGCAAGGGCCAGGATCTTTTGCTGGATCTTCCTCTGGGTACTCAGGTTTTTCTCTTTAAAGACGGGCAGCGACGAGAACTGCTTGGAGACCTCGCACGGGAAGGGCAGAGGCTTGTCGTTGCGGTCGGCGGCAGAGGGGGCAAGGGAAACGAACACTTCAAATCATCCGTGTTGCGCGCGCCGCGGTTTGCCCAGGAGGGTGAGCCGGGGCTGGAGCTCACGCTGGCCCTTGAATTAAAAATTTTGTCCGACTGCGCTTTGCTCGGCCTGCCTAATGCCGGGAAATCCACTTTTATTTCCAAGGTCTCAGCGGCAAAACCCAAAATCGCCGACTATGCCTTTACTACGCTTGAGCCGAACCTGGGCGTAATGATTGATCCGGATGATTTGGAACGGCGCATGATCATTGCCGATATTCCGGGACTGGTGGAAGGGGCGCACAGTGGACTGGGACTGGGGCACGGATTCCTCAAGCACCTGGAGCGCTCCCGTTTCCTGCTCCACATACTGAGCGTTGAGGACATTAACCTGGAAGACCCTTTTGCCGGCTTTTCGCTCGTCAACGACGAAATGGCGCTTTTTTCGCCAAAGCTCGCGCAGCTTAGGCAGATAGAAGCGATAAGCAAAATCGACCTTGCGTCGGAAGATTTTCTTGGAAACATCCGGCGGCGCGCGCAAGAGCAGGGCCGGAGCGTATTTTTTATTTCCGCTGTTTGGGGATTGGGCATGGAAGAACTTGTGAGGCGGATGTGGGAACTGCATGAAGAGCTTGATGCCCCGGAGAATTTGACATACACGCCGGTTGCGGTGGATAATATGTAAAAATGCCGGACCGCGCTCCGACAAATCCTTTCCCTGCGAGGCTGCTTAACGTGGACACCAGACTACTATTTAAAGACGGCAACATGGCCCAGCTTGAAAGCGTCAGCGAGGCTCTTTGCGCTCCGGCTCCATACCAGACCATGTTCTACGAATCCCCCGGCGACAGCCCCATGCCTTCCCTGGAAGCCCTGGGGGAGATAATGAGCAGACTGCGCGCCGCCCTGTTCCCCGGTTATTTTGGTAACACGCGCCTGCATTCCCGTTCTCTGCGCTATCATATGTCGGCGAACCTTGATTCCATAGCCACGCTGCTCACGGAACAGATCCGGCGGGGCATCTGTTTCACCTGCGCCGAGACGCGGACGCAGTGTCCGCACTGCGGGAGCGACGCGGAGCAAAAGGCGGGCGCTTTTTTAACGGAACTGCCCCGCATCAGGGATCTTCTGGCCGGCGACGTAAGCGCGGCCTTTGCCGGGGACCCGGCGGCCAAGACCCCCGGGGAGACTATATTCTGCTATCCTTCGCTGACCGCCATGACCAACCACCGCATCGCCCACGCCCTGTACGAGCTGGATGTGCCCCTGATCCCGCGCATTATCAGTGAGATGGCCCATTCGGCCACGGGCATAGACATTCATCCCGGCGCGCGGATCGGCGAACGGTTTTTCATCGATCACGGCACGGGAGTTGTGATCGGGGAGACAACAATCATCGGCGCCGGTTGCCGCCTGTACCAGAGCGTTACCTTGGGCGCGCTCTCCTTCAGCAAAGACGCTGACGGAGTCCTGATCAAGGGTCAACCCAGGCATCCGGTTTTGGAGGATGAGGTCACCATTTATGCCGGAGCAACCGTTCTTGGCCGGATAACCATAGGAAAAGGCTCGGTGATCGGCGGAAACGTCTGGCTGACGAGCAGTGTTCCGCCCGGTTCCATTATCGCCGTGCAGGCTTCGGGCGTGGGGATGGAATAAGCGCTACGCGGTTTCTGCCCCCGGACTTGGCCGCATAAAGGGCGGCGTCGGCGTCGCTCAAAAGTGTTTCCTGGCTCGCGCCGGCATCTTGTTTCGCGCCGCAGACCCCGATGCTCACGGTCAGGCGCAGAGGGGCGTCTGCCGTAAAATCGTGCCCGGCGATGCTGTTGCGTATCCTTTCCGCGAGCAATACGGCTTTTCTGGTGCTGGTGTAGGGGAGTATGATCGCGAATTCCTCTCCGCCGTACCGGGCGCAGTAATCTGTGGCGCGTATGGAGCCCATCATGACGGCGGCTACTTCACGCAGTACCGCGTCGCCGGCCTGATGTCCTCGCGTGTCGTTGATGTTCTTGAAATGGTCGATGTCGACCATGAGCAAGGACAGCGGATACCCGTAGCGTTTGAAACGGGAAAATTCTTCCTCAAGTCGCTTGTCGAAATGCCGTCTGTTGTGTACCCCGGTCAGGGCGTCGTGATTCGCGTATCTGAGTAAGGTTATGAAGTGTTCGGCGTTTCTCATGTTCAGGGCGAGATGCCGGACCGCCGCGTCCAGGGCTTGGGCCTGTTCCCGATCCGGCATGCTGTCGGAGTCCAGAAGCAGCAGCAGCTGCCCGAAATGTTCACCGGAGTCGATTAAAGGGAGGGCGAGCAGGGAGCCATTTCCGGACAGACAGAGCCATTTGTTTTTATGCGCCGCGCGTGTCTGGACGCAACGCTCTTCCGCAAGCGGCAGATCGTTGCCCAGGGCATTCCTGGCCTGTTCAAGCAGCGCATCCCGCCAGAGCGCGCGCTCTGGCGAGCTTTCCGCCACGCCGATACGCAGGGAAATAGTCTGCACGGATTTTCCGTTTTTGTCCCAAAGAACCGCATGCAGGGAACGCAGGGGCAAAATGTTCCGGAAGCCGGAAGCGGCTTTTTTCAACAATTCGTCCAAATCCAGGCATCCTCCTATGTCGCTCAGGAAATCCACAAGGAAATTCAGAGTGTCGTTCCCAAGGGGCGGCAGCCGCCGTTTCTGTGGCGCGCAGGTCTTCATGCGGATTATGTCCGGCACGGAGTCTTGCCGGTCGCGGGCTTGGAAAACCCTGTTATAACCGGTTTCGGAAAATTCGGTCCCGATCTTATCCTTAAAAGTTCTCAGTTCCAGCATGGGAATGCCTCGTTTATGGTCCGGCTTTTGTCGGCTCTGGCGGAAAAGCGCTGTCCGGCATATTCGTCCAGATTTGTGCAACGAATGTGCCAATGTTCGACGGACGCAAACGGCGGTAATTTCGCAAGACTGACAATGCGCGCAACACCGGCATTTTTTTGACGGTATATTTGATGGAGGCACGGATTAACAAAAAATCAGTAAAACCACGATCTTGCCGTGGTGTTAGCATTGTGGGCTATGGAGAGTCTTGCTTATTTATCCTTGTCCGGGTTATAGGACAGCCGGCCTGAATGTCTAATTTGCAAGGAGATTGCCGTGAAACCCAAGAATTTTGCGCTTAGGGCCATCTGCCTCGGTTTTGTCGCCGCCATGCTCTGTGCCTGCTCCAATGATGCGGCAAAAAACGCCGAATGGGAAAAAAAGCAGAAAGAGGTCATTGAGAATTTCATAGCCAGTACCAACGGCACTTTGAAGGTGGGAAGCATAGCTGTCAGCGCCCTGGACAAATCTTTCACGCTCGGCAATGTTACTGGCAGCGTCCCGGTTAATTTTGCCGTTCCCGGCTCTGACCCGGCGCGGGGCATGGTTGAGTTCAGTGCGGCGCGGGTGCGGGGAGAAGGGTTGAATATCGCCGAAGCTCCTGAAGCCGCGGATACCCTCAGGAAACTCATCATTACCGACTGCGTTTCCAAATTAGAAACTTTTTCCAACGATCCTCCGCCCGAACAGGGGAAGTCCGCCCCGGAGGTAATATTTACCAGCAAAGACTCAGCCTCCGAATACACGTATTCTGATGTGAAAGGTGATTTCTCGGCGTTTGAGGAGCTTCTTTCCGGCAGCTTAGGCAAAGAGGTCGTCAAAAAGCTTGCGGGTTTCAGCATCGGCGAGGGTACGGCGAAAAATTACCGGATCGAGAATTTTTCTCCCGGCATTGGCTCAGGGGCGGAAGGAAAAGCTCTGTCAGCTTACGCTACGGTGTCGTCCCTGTCATACAAGTCAGCCAGCGTGGACGGCGTAGGGCCGAGCGAGATGAAGAATGTCGAGTTGTTTTTTGAAAACAACCGGATCCTTTCGCTGGAGACTTTGAGCTTCAAGCGTTTTGCCATGCCCGGACTGCTGATGAAAGTTTTCCCCATGGACGGGCTTTTGCAAAAGAACGATGAGGAACTGCAACAGCTTGTGCTGGATCAGGAAATCGTCGTTGATGACATGCGTGTGGCCAACCTGCGGGTCAGCCCTGAATCGGACAGCACAGTCACTGTGAGAGATGCCGGATTGACCTTCAGGCGCGTCAAGCCTGCCGGCGCCCTGAAGCTTGACATTCAGGACCTCGCGATCCCGCTGGAAGCACTGAGCGGCGAGGGAGATGAAGGGGAAAAACAATTTGATTTCAAAAGCATCTATGACAAACCCTTGTCCATTTCCCTGATTTTTGATCTGGACGGGGAGGAGAAAGCCAATCAGGCCGGGGAATACGCGATCAGGCTCAACAAGGTCTATTTTGCGGAAAGCAACCTGGGCAACGTGAATATTTCAGCGGAAGTAGACAGGAAGAAGAACGAGCAGGCGGAGGAAAGCGAGTATCCCTTTGATCCCGATGAGTTTTCTCTTGTGCGGGCCGCTCTTGGGATAAAGGATTCCGGCATGGTGGATCTCGGCTTCAGGGCGGCTTCCCTCATGGGAGGCACCGGCATGTCCAAGGAAGAGGGCGGGGCGTTGATGCGTAAACTTGCCGGCTTTGTTCTGACCACTCAATGCGTCAAGTTCAGCAAGGCGTTGCAAGGGGTTTGCGTGGATCTGGACAAATTCATCCAGGTGCCGGGGGAATTTGAATTGACCTATGCCCCGGCCCAACCTCTCAGCTTT
>JAISZH010000062.1 GCA_031269345.1 Desulfovibrio sp.
GGTTTTCGGCGGTTTGTCCGGCGCAAGGCGGTTGGGTGTGGAAATATAGAGCGATTTCGCTTTGAACTTGTTCTAAACCCAAATGGAAAGAGATTCACCGGCCATAACGCCCGTATCGCCGCCGAAAGCCGCCCCTGTGCGCCCCGCCGCGGCGTGTCCGGCCATCTTTCCGGGCCGGCCGTCATCTGAGATCCGGCCATCTTTCCGGGCCGGCCGTCATCTGAGCTTCCTTTACGGTTTGAGGCCCCGGCCTTCAGGCCGGATAGCCCGGCCCCGCCCTGAAGGGCGGGGCATCCATACGGGCGCAAGCCTGGCGGGGTCTCAAACCCCGCCGCGCGCAAGACGCATGGGCCTGAAGGCCCATGCTGCCTTCCTGGTATGGCTTCCAACCCCGCTGGTGAGAAAAAAATCTTGACTTTCCGCCGCTTGGAGGATTAAGTGACACGGATGTTTGACGCTGAACAGGCGCGTAGCTCAGGTGGCAGAGCACTTCCTTGACACGGAAGGGGTCAGCAGTTCAAGTCTGCTCGTGCCTACCAAATTATCAGCCTCAGGGGAGGTTGGCTCCGGTTGCCCTCCCTTTTTTCGTATTTGCGCGGCCGGAGACCGGCGCCGAAGAACGCTGGCGCGGCTTCGCGTCCGGAATATTTGTATCAGGGTCGGTCCGCTCCGGGGGGGCGCAAGTGGATATTACCATAGAAGACAAAACAATATGTACCGATGAGGGAGCAAGTTGCGCCAGCGCTTTGCAAACCGCCCTCTCCGGCAAAAAATTCAAGAACTGCGCGGCTGCTCTGGCTAACGGCGTACTTTTGGACCTCTCAAGCCCGATCCCCGCTGGCAGCGTCTCCCTTGAGCCGGTCTACGCGGACTCCTCCGCGGGCCTTGAAATCCTGCGCCACAGCGCCGCCCACATCATGGCCCTCGCGGTGCGCCGCCTGTTCCCGAAAACCATGGTGAGCATCGGCCCGGCGATTGACAAGGGTTTCTACTATGATTTCGACGCCGCCCGCCCTTTCACCCCGGAAGATTTCCCGGCAATAGAAGCGGAAATGCGCAAAATCACGGCCCAAGCCCTGCCCTTCGTCCGGCGCGAAGTCCGGAAAAGCGAGGCCCTGCGTCTTTTTCGGGATCAGGGCGAAATATACAAGGTGGAAATTATCGAAGAACTGGACGCGGAGACGGTATCACTCTACGATCTCGGGGAGTTCACCGACCTCTGCCGGGGTCCGCACCTGCCCCACGCCGGGCTTGCCAAAGCTTTCCGGCTTTTGTCCGTTGCCGGGGCGTACTGGCGGGGCAGCGAAAAAAATAAAATGCTCTCGCGCATCTACGGAACCGGCTTCGCGGCCGAGGCCGCCCTGGACAAATATCTCCACGACCTTGAGGAGGCGAAACGGCGCGATCACCGCAGGCTCGGCCGGGAACTGGACCTTTTCGATTTTCACGAAGACGTCGCCCCCGGCATGGTATTCTGGCACCCCAAAGGTATGCTTTTGCGCACCATCCTTGAGGATTTTCTGCGCAAGGAACACCTGAGGCGCGGCTACGATCTGGTGCAGGGCCCGCAGCTTCTGCGCCGTGAGCTCTGGGAAAAATCCGGGCATTACGCAAACTACCGTGAAAATATGTATTTTACTGAAATCGAGGGCGACGCCTTCGGCATAAAACCCATGAACTGTCTGGCCCACATGCTCATTTACGGCAGCGCGAAACGCAGCTACAGGGACCTCCCGGTGCGCTACGCGGAACTGGGCGTCGTGCATCGCCACGAAATGAGCGGGGTTCTGCACGGCCTGCTGCGTGTGCGCCAGTTCACCCAGGACGACGCGCACATCATCTGCCGCCCGGATCAGCTCGAAGACGAGATTATCGGCGTTATGTCCCTGGTGCGGGACCTCTACAATCTTTTCGGATTCAGCTACAAACTCGGCGTGGCCACGCGCCCGGAAAAGCACATCGGAACCCCGCAGGCCTGGGAACTCGCCACCAACGCCCTGATCAAAGCCCTGGAACGCCTCGGTCTGCCCTATACCATATACGAAGGAGACGGGGCCTTCTACGGACCGAAAATTGACGGGAGGGTCACCGACAGCCTGGAGCGCGAATGGCAATGCTCGACCATCCAGTGCGACTTCACCCTGCCCGAGCGCTTTGACCTTTCCTATACGGGAAAAGACGGGGAAAAACACCGCCCGGTCATGCTGCACCGGGCCATCCTGGGATCGCTTGAGCGCTTTATCGGCATCCTGATTGAACACAAGGCCGCGGTGTTTCCCACCTGGCTTACCCCTGAACAGGCCCGCATAGTCACCGTCTCGGAAAAACATGACGACTTCGCCCGCAAAACGCAGGCGCGGCTCCTGGCCCACGGCCTGCGCGCCCACGCCGACCTCCGGAACGAAAAGCTGGGCTACAAGGTACGCGCCGCGCAACTTGATAAGATTCCGTATGTGCTGGTAATAGGCGACAAAGAGCTTGAAGCGGACGAGGTCAACCTGCGTCTGCGCGGCGGCGAAACCTTGGGGGCGAAAAAGATCGCCGAGGTAATAGCCATGATCCAAGCTGATTCCGACGAACCGTTCAAACAAGGAGGCATGAGCTATCGCTTCTCCTAATCTCCGTCCGCGCCGCGCCGAAGCCCAGGACTCCGTGCGGCGCAACGACCAGATCCGCGTGCGCGAAGTGCGGCTCATCGGGGCAGACGGCGAACAACTGGGCATAGTGGAACGCAATCAGGCCCTGCTTATGGCGCAGGAAGCCGGATACGATCTGGTGGAAGTGGCGGCCGCCGCCGATCCCCCGGTCTGCCGCATAATGGACTACGGACGCTTCAAGTACGAAGCCCAGAAAAAAAAGCAGGAAGCCAAAAAGCGCCAGACCGTCATCCAAATCAAGGAAATCAAACTTCGTCCGAAAACGGACGAGCACGATTACCTGACGAAAATCGCCCATATCCGCCGGTTTATCGAAGGCGGCGACCGCTGCAAGGTGACAATTTTTTTCCGGGGCAGGGAAATAGTGCACAAGGACCGGGGGCAGCTGATGCTGGATCGGGTTGTCGAAGACCTTAAAGACTTGGCCAAAGTAGACCAGGAAGCCCGCGCCGAGGGACGCACACTGTTCATGATGCTCGCCCCCGTGCCGAAAAAATAAGGAGAAAATCATGCCCAAAATAAAGACCAAACGCTCGGCCGCCAAACGCTTCAGCGTCACCGGCGCCGGGAAATTCCGCCGGCGCAGGCAGAACCTGCGCCATATCCTCAGCAAAAAGAACGCCAAGCGCAAAATGCACCTGGGCCAGTCCGCGGAAGTCAGCAGCGCGAACGCCAAATCCGTGCGCCGCATGCTGCCTTACGCCTGAAATCATTTTTAAGCCGCTTCGCCGCCTTGGGCACGAAGCGCCAACGGAGGTTGTGTCCATGCGGGTCAAGCGTGGGATGGCGGCGCACCGCCGCCACAAAAAATATCTGGATCTGGCCAAAGGCTACCGCGGAGGCCGCAGCAAACTCTACCGCACCGCGCGCGAGGCCGTTGAACGCGCCCTGGCGTATTCTTTCCGCGACCGCAAAGTCCGCAAGCGCGAATTCCGCAAGCTTTGGATCCTGCGCATAAACGCGGGCGCGCGGGCCGCGGGACTGTCTTACAGCCGTTTCATGGCCGGATTGAAAAAAGCCGGCATCAATCTGGACCGTAAAGTTTTAGCGGATATGGCCGTATATGCTAAAGAGGATTTTGCTGCCCTGGTGGAAAAGGCAAAAGCCGTCTGAACCGCTTATCCGGATTCCAAGTATTGATACCCGCATTGAAAAGTAAACTTTTCGATGCGGGTATCAATAAAATGCTCCAGAGCAATTTCACTTTGAAATTGCTCTGGCGGCCGCGAGAGCGGACGCCCGCCGCGAAGGCGTAAGCGCAATTTATTTGCGCTGTTAAACGCCGAAGCGGGCGTGGGCTGAAAGGGCCGGGTGCGTCATCTCAAAGGTAAATGCTCTAAAATAAAGCGACCCGGTATTCCATGAATCTGATAGCCGAACTTGAAAAATTGCTGAGCGGCCTGCACGCGGACCTGCCTGGAGTTTCTTCCCTGGCGGGACTTGACGAATTGCAGACAGTCTACCTGGGACGTAAAGGCGCTCTCGCCAGACTGATGGGCAGGCTGCCGGAACTTTCCCCCGCAGACCGCCCCGCTTTCGGCAAAGCGGCGAACGCGGTCAAAGAAGAAATGGTCTCGCTCTTTGCGCAGCGCCGCAAAGTTTACCAGACCCAGGCAGAAGACGCGGGACTGGCCCGTTTTGATCCCAGTCTGCCCGGCCGCCTGCCCGGACAGGGAACCCTCCATCCCGTAACGCTGGTCATGGAGGAAATCTGCCGGATTCTCGTCAACCTGGGTTTTGAAACCGTAAACGGCCCGGAAGTGGAAACCGACTTCAACAATTTCCAGGCCCTGAACTTTCCACCGGACCACCCCGCGCGGGATATGCAGGACACCTTCTTTGTGCGCGAGGGCGTGGTCATGCGCACCCACACCTCGCCCATGCAGGTGCGGGCCATGCTGGAGAAAGGAAAACCCCCGGTCGCAGTGATCGCGCCGGGCAAGGTCTACCGCCGGGATTCCGATATGACCCACAGCCCCATGTTCCACCAGATAGAAGGGCTGCTCGTGGACGAAAACGTATCCCTGGCCCACCTGCGCGGCACTTTGACCTTTTTCCTGCGCGAACTTTTCGGCCCCCAGGTCAAGGTGCGCTTTCGTCCCAGCTTTTTCCCCTTTACCGAACCCTCCCTGGAAGTGGACATGTCCTGCATACTCTGCAAAGGCACCGGCCAGAGGGTCATCGGCAGGGGGGGCAAAGAACCGTGCCGCGTTTGCAAAAGCTCCGGCTGGCTGGAAATTCTCGGGGCGGGCATGGTGGACCCGGCCGTTTTTACCGCCGTCGGCTTTGACCCGGAATGCTCGGGATTTGCTTTCGGACTGGGCGTGGAGCGCGTGGCCATGCTCAAATACGGCATTGACGATTTGCGAAATTTTTTTGAAAGCGATCTGCGCTTTCTTAAACAATTCATATAGAGTAATTCATATAGAGCAATTTCACTTTGAAATTGCTCTGGCGGCCGCGAGAGCGGGCGCCCGCCGCGAAGGCGCAAGCGCAATTCATTTGCGCTGTTAAACGCCGAAGCGGGCGTAAGCCGGAGAGGGCCGGACGCATCATCTCAAAAGTAAAATGCTGTAGAGTAGAGCCATGCTGATTAGTCTGAACTGGCTGCGCGAATTCATCCCCTTCAGCGGCGACGCCGCCGAACTCGGCGGCAAACTGACCATGGCCGGCCTTGAAGTCGAAGACATATCCAGGCCTTACGCAGCCTTGCGTCCGATTGTAACGGGCCTTGTCGTCACCTGCGCGAAACATCCGCAAGCCGACAAGCTCTCCGTCTGCAGGGTGGACGTGGGCGACGAGGTTCTGGACATAGTCTGCGGCGCGCCCAACGTGGCCGCCGGGCAGAAAGTCGCCGTAGTCAGGGCCGGCTCCACGCTGCCCACGGGTCTTGCCGTAAAAAAGGCCAAACTGCGCGGCGCCCCTTCCAACGGCATGATCTGTTCGGAATTCGAACTGGGGCTCTCCGACGAGCATGAAGGCATCCTGGTTCTTCCGGACAGCGCTGTGGCCGGATCCTCCGTTTTCGACGCCCTCGGCCTGGACGATGAAATTTTGGACATCTCCATCACCCCGAACCGGGGGGATTGCCTCTCGGTGCTCGGCATCGCCAGGGAGGCGGCAGCCCTGCTGCGCCTGCCCCTGCGCCTGCCCGATTTCGAGCGCCACACGCACGGAGCGGACGCGCGCGCCGAACTTTCCCTTGAGACCGACCACGGCCTCGCCCCCCTCTACCACGGGCTTGTGATCGAAAACGTGAAAAACGCCCCAAGCCCCGGCCGCCTGCGCTACCGCCTGAACGCGGTGGGCATGCGCCCGATCTCCAACGTGGTGGACGCGACAAACTATGTGATGCTGGAACTCGGCCAGCCCCTGCACGCCTTTGATTTGGACAGGATTACAGACAGGACGATCCGGGTGCGCGCCGCGGATCCGGGCGAAACCCTGGTCACCCTGGACGGAAAAAAACGGCTGCTTGAAGCGTCGGACATCACCATCCGGGACGGGCGCGGAGCCGTCGGCCTGGGCGGGATGATGGGCGGACTCAATTCGGAAATTTTGCCCGAAACCCGGCGGGTATTTCTGGAGAGCGCGGTCTTCAACCCGTTCAACATCCGCAAGACAGCAAGACGTCTCAACCTGCATTCCGAAGCTACCTTCCGATTTGAACGCGGAGTGGACCAGGGCGGCGCAACCTACGCTCTTGAACGCGCGGCCCATCTGCTCGCCGGGTTGTCCGGAGGACACGTGCGCCCCGGTCTTATAAAGGATCACGGCAGACCCCGGCGGAAAAAACGCATCACACTGCGCCGGGGCTTCGCTCAGGCGCGCATCGGCACAAGCGTGGGCATGGACGATTCCTTCTACGAGGAAACGCTGAAAAGCCTCGGCTGCGAAGTGGAGGACATTTCCGGCGGACTGCGCGAGGGAGAAAAAAACCCGGCCGAGTGCTGGATTGTGACTCCGCCCTCCTGGCGCTATGACCTGACCAGGGAAGTGGATCTGGTGGAAGAAGTCGTCCGCCTCTATGGGGTGGACCGCATCCCGGCCGCGCTGCCCGGCATCGCCCGCAATCTCGAAAGCGCGGGGCTTCCGGAAACAAAAACCGCCTTTATAAGCCGCGTCAAACATTGGGCGCGCGGCGCGTCCCTCAACGAGATAATTACTTACAGCTTCACCGGAAGCAAGGATCTGGAATTTCTCGGCCTTGACGCGTCCGATGCCATCAGCCTGCAAAACCCGCTCAGCGATGACCTCAATGTTCTCAGGCCGCACCTTGCCCCCGGGCTTTTGGGCGCGCTGCGCAACAATCTTGCCCAGGGCGCGCCCTTCGCGCGACTTTTCGAGACTGCGGCCGCTTTTGCCGCGGACCCTTCCTCTGAAACCGGCGCGAGCGAACAAACCCGCCTTGGCCTCATCCTGCACGGAGAACGACGTTTCCGCCCCTGGCCGGACGCCGCGGGAGACCTTGATTATTCGGATATCAAAGGGTTGATCGAACACCTGATGCATTTCCTCTCCCTGCCCGAAGCGGACTTCGTCCGCGCCGAATCCCTCCCCTGGCTTTCGCCCGCCGTGGACATCCTGCTCGGCGCTGAAAAAATCGGTTATGTCGGCAGGGTCAAAAGAGAAATCGCGGATCGTTATCTGGCCAGAAAGGAAGTCTGGAGCGCGGAGATCGATCTCGATCTCCTGCAAACCCTGCACAAAAAATCCGGCATCCTTTTCAAATCTCTGCCGATTTTTCCGCCAGCGCGCCGCGACATCACCTTTATCGCCCCTCCGGGGCTGCGCGCCGACTCCATCCGTAAAACCATTGAGGAGATTAAAGGCCCGATGGAAATTGAGGCCAGGCTCATCGACTGTTTCGAGCCTCAGGGCAAAGACGAGCGCAATCTGACCTTCCGCCTGACTTTCCGGCGCGCGGACCGGACCTTGAAAGACGCTGAAGCCGACAAACAGCGCGAACTTATTGCCGAAGCGGTGCAAAAGACACTTAGCGTGAGGATGTGAATGCCAAAACTGCGACCGGCTTATCTGATTGTTGTCCTGTTGTGCGTATTGTTCTGCACGGCATGCGGAAAGGGAAAATCACCGGCCAGACCGGAAACTCCGCCCCCGGCGCAGAGCAAGGAAAAACACATGCCCATGCCGCGTGCCGACCCCGGACACTTGCAGTATCTGGAACGGCAGTCGATGCTCTTCAAGGCCAGGGACATGGCGAAGGTGGTATCGGGAAGCGAGCTCGCCTGGCGCTCCTCGGTGGCCGGCGGTCCGGCGGGCATGCTGGGATACGCGGACACCTGGGTGCTGATGCATCCCATGACCCTGCTCACTTCTTCGCGCAGCACGGTGTTCAACCAGCTTGCCGACGCCTCCACCTGGGCGGTGCTGCGCGAGATAGGGGCAAAGGGCATTTACGTCGCCCCGTTGCAGGGGAGCGGTTACCTTTGGGCCACCGGCCGCAAGGGCACGGACACTGGCGACGACGTCGTCCAGTACGACTTTTCCCGTGTTGCCGGCAACGAGGACCAATACAGACGCATGATGCAGGGGGTAATCTCCAATCAGTCCCTGGTCGGCTCGGACCTTGTCCCCGCCGCCACCGGACTTGGCCCGGACTTCTTCCTGGCCGCGCGCGGGGTGCGCGAATACCCCGGCATCTACTGCATGGTGGAAATACCGGAAGATTCCTGGACCTTGCTGCCGGAGGTCACCGCGGAATGGAACGGCGCATCTCTGGGTCAGGAACAGGTTGAGTCCCTGAACAAGAAGGGGCTGCTTCCAAAAGCCATGCGCGACGAGGTCTCCCTCCTGGCCAGGGGCGGAGGATGGGCTGCCACGGGCGTAATCCGCGGAGTGGACGGCAACAACCACCGCTGGGTCTACCGCTATTATCAAAGCCCGGAGTATGCGGTTCTGAACTGGGAAGACCCATCGCAAAGCGCGCATCGCATTTTGTCCGGCAGCGCCGTGCAGCAGGTGGGACTGCAAGGCCAGGCCCTGATCGGCATGCGCTTTGATGCCTTCCAGGGACTCGAGCCGGCTTCTGAAGGACGGACAGCCGAATCCTTCAGCGTTGAGCCGGCGCGTACCGCCGCCCAGTCCATGGGCCGGGAGATACACCGCTACGGAGGCTGGAGCTGGCTGCGCGACGACAATCTGCCTTTGCACCTGATCGGCGGGTTCCTCTCCTCCGGCGTGGACTTCGTCTTCGACAGCGTTTTTTCTCCAGCTTCGGAACACGCCCTGCTGACCGGAGACGCCGCCCTGGCCCGCTTCATGGCCGACGAAGCTCTGCGCCTTGGCGTCGACGCTTCCCGGCTCGTGCACGTCATGCCCGCCCAGGACGGCATCAATTATGCCTTAACTTATCTCGCGCACGCGGCTTCCGATCCGGCGGGGGAAAAGGCCAAAGCCCTGCGCGACCAGGTCCGCTCCGCCATGCGCGCCTCCGTTTCGGCCATGGACATCTCCCCGATACAGGACAACCACCTCTACAACACCGCCCCCGGACTGGCGGCTCTGGCCCTGAAAGCGCCCACCCCGGAAGCGGCCAACGCCGCAAAGGGCGACATAGAACAGGGCCATGCCCTGCTTGTTTTCTTCAAGGCCATGCAGCCGGGCGTGCTCATGCTGACCGGACAGGACCTGTGCGGGGTTCTGCCGCTTTCCAAAGGCGTTATCGGAGTGACGGAAGAAACCCTGCAAGCCAAATCCGCCGTCAGAGGCGGCTACGCGCTGGGCAGCGCCGGGCTTTCCACCGTATCCTCCACAGGCGTGCCGCGAGCCCCCCAACTCTACCAACCCCCGTCTGTCCAGGCGCACTCCAGGGATTCCTTTCTGCGCAAAATCGGAACTTTCCTGCGCGCCCGCGATCAATACGCGGTCAGCCGGGGACAGCTGATCGCCCGTCCGCAGACAAAGGAGCCCGGCAGCATCGCCCTGCTTTCGCGTCTGGCTAACGGCAACTACCTGCTTTCCTTGTGCAATTTCTCGCGCAAAAGCGTCAATGAAAGCGTCAATCTTCAGGATATCCCCGGCATCAGACAGGCGGCCGCGCGCGTAACCCCCATTGCGCTCGGCGGCAGTCATTCCGTTTCGGGAACAAAGATCAGCTTCTCCCTCGGCCCCTGGCAGGGGCGGGCCCTCCTGCTCGGGACAGGGGAAAAAGTTCCTGCCCCGGCTGAACTCACGGACGGGATCGGGGAACCCGGACGGCCGTCGTCCGCCGCCCCCGGAAAGCAGGAGGTGAAGAAAAAAAAGAAGAAACCCGAGGGAGAAAAACAGGCGAAGAAGTCCGGGCCGGCGGCAGGCTTGAAGTCCAAGCGCGCCCTGCTCTCCGCGCGGGCGGCGGATTGAAAATTGCGCGCCCCGCTAGTGCTTGTCCCGGCGCTCATACTCGTCTGTCTGGATCAGGGCGGCAAATACCTCGCGCTTCAGCACATAGCGCCGCGCGGGGTCATAAAAGTCACGGATTTCTTTAATCTGGTCCTGGTACACAATTACGGAGCCGCTTTCGGCTTTCTCAACGACCCGTCAACCACCTGGCAGACCTGGATTTTTTACCTGGCAACCCTTGTCGCCTGCGTGGCCGTCTTTTTTCTGGCCCGCTCAAGCGACGGCAAGGACAATTTTTTTCTTCTCGCCTTGGGGCTTGTTCTGGGGGGAGCGCTGGGGAATCTGGCGGACCGGACGCGTTTCGGCCCGGTGCTGGACTTTCTCGACTTCCACTACGGGGATCTGCACTGGCCGGCTTTCAACGTAGCCGACATAGGCATCTGCGCCGGGGCCGGGCTGATCGCCCTGCGTATTCTGCGGCGCAGGTAAGCTGCAGTTCAACTTTCAGGCGGTTTGTGCTTGATATCGATCCCTTCCTCGATGAAGTAGGCATGTTCCGCGATATTGGCGCACCGGCGGCATATGCGGTTCAGGGACCGGCAGATGAGAATGCCGTTCATCCCTTCGTAGCCGAAGTGTTTGTCCTGCCCGTCCCGGTTGCCGCAAAAAAACTCCATAACTCGCCGCAACGCGCCCATTTCCTGCCTTGTGATCTCGTCATTCTCGCGGCAAAGCCGCAAAGCCGCGCTGTCATCCGCGGTTCGGAACGCCTCCATGGACTCCTTGTACAAAGAGGCCGCGGATTTCATGAGAAGCCTGACGGCTTCCATCACTTCTTCCGGCAAAGGCGTTTCCAGCGTCACGGTCAGCTCGGCGACGCTCGCCGCCTCGTCGCCTATGCGCTCAAGGTCGAACACCATGCGCAACGCCCCGACCACGAAACGTAAATCACGGGCCACGGGCTGGTTGCGCACGAGCAGGGAGAGCGCCAGTTCGTCGATCTCGTTTTCCAGGGCGTTGATGGCGGCGTCACCGTCCACGACCTCCGCCGCCCTGACGGCATTGTTCTCCTCCAGGGCCTCGAACGCTTCGTCCAGGGCGATGCCCACGGCCGCGCCCATCATCAGAAGTCTCGTCCGCAGTTGCGTCAGCATCTGTTGGAGTTGGGTTTCCTTCTCTTGCATCAGCCGAACCTCCCCGTGATGTACTCTTCCGTTTGCCTGAGCGAGGGTCGCGTGAACATTATATCCGTAACGCCTTCCTCGATCAGTCTGCCCATGTAAAAAAACGCCGTCCTGTCTGAAATCCTGGCAGCCTGCTGCATATTGTGGGTTACGATAATGATTGTGAGCTGGCTTTTCAGTTCGCGCACGCTCTCCTCGATCTTCTGCGTGGCGATGGGGTCAAGGGCGCTGGCCGGCTCATCCATGAGCAAAACCTCCGGCTCGACCGCGAGCGCCCGGGCGATGCACAGCCGCTGCTGCTGTCCCCCGGAAAGGCCGAGAGCCGAGGTATGCAGCCTGTCCTTGATTTCGTCAAAGATGGCCGCGCGCCGGAGCGAGGCTTCCACCTTGTCCCCGATGACCGAAGACCTGGTCTCGCCGTTCACGCGCAGACCATAGGCCACGTTTTCAAAAACCGTCTTGGGAAAGGGGTTCGGTTTCTGGAAAACCATCCCGACCTTACGCCGCAACGATACGACATCCGTTTGCGGCGTATTGATATTTTGGCCGTCAAGCAAAATGTCTCCTTTTGCCTGCGCGCCCGGGATCAGATCGTTCATCCTGTTCAGACACCGCAGAAAAGTGCTTTTACCGCAGCCGGAAGGGCCGATCAGCGCGGTTACCATATTTTCCGGGAAATCCAGGTTGATGTCCTGAAGCGCCTGGCTCCGGCCGTAAAAAAAATCTATGTTCTTCGCACGGAGTTTCGTGCCGGAGGCCGTATCGGGTGCCTTCATGGTATAAAAACCTCGCCGGTCGGGTAATGTCAGCGATGTTCCGCCAACGGAATGGTGAAAAGCATGGCCGTGGCAAATCCCTGGTACGGGCTCTCAGCCCATATCGTGCCGCCGTGCCGCTCCACGATGTGTTTACTTATGGCGAGCCCTATGCCGGAAGAGCCGCTGTTGCGTTGTTTCTTCACCTGATAGAGACGCTCGAAAATCCGGGTGAGCTCTTCCTTGGGAATGCCCGGTCCATGGTCTTTTACGGAGAACAGCATTTCTTTTCCGCATGTTTCTCCGCAAACGGCTATTTCGCCGCCTTCGGGGGAATATCGGCACGCGTTTTCGAACAGGTTGCGGAAAACCTGGGTCAGGAGCGAAGCGTTCCCCATGACGGAGACGTCTTCTCCCAAATCGATGGTGAACAGCAAATGTTTCCCCTGCGCCTGTTCAGCGCACAACCGCATGGCTTCATGCAGCGACGGCAAAGGGTTAACCGGCGTGAGGCTTATTTTTTCCTTTGTGTCCTCAATACGCGCAAGGGCCAGCAGTTCACTGATGACACGTCCGAGCGCCTGGGCGTGCTTGTGGATGATGGCGGCGAAATTCTTGTGCGCCGGCGCCAGTTCCTCAAGCTCCATCAGCGTTTCCGCGTATCCGGAAATGGCCGTCAGGGGAGTGCGCAACTCGTGTGAAACATTGGCCACAAAATCCCTGCGCACGCGTTCAAGCCGCATGATGTGCGTGGCGTCGTATATGACTATCACCGCTCCCAACATCTGTTTTGTTTCCACCGGCAACGAGATGTGCGCGACAAGAAAACGGCCGCCGCTCTCGAAATGGACTGCCTCTTCCTCATAGGAACCGCCGCCGCGGCCTGCCTCTTTTCCTTGAAGCATGTCCTCCACGCGGCGCTGCATGGCCGGAACCGGCAACCCCTCAATGAGCTGTTTGCCCATTGATCCTTCGGCGGAGGGAAACAGCGTAAGGAAAGCGCGGTTGTACCGCCTGATGTTTCCCGTCGGCCCAAGGACCAGAATGCCTTCATGCATGCTGTCAAGTATGGTTTCGAGTTGCGTGTGCTGGTCCGTGGTGGTGGCAACGTAGTCCTCAATATTATCGGCCATCCTGTTGACCGCATAGGCGAGCGGCAAAAATTCCCTGCCGGGCACGTCGAGCAGTCTTCGTCCACCCTTGTTTTTGGCGATGGCCGCGACGATTTCAGCCATCGTATCTATGCCGTCGCGGAACCTGCGGGTTATAAAAACTGAAAGCATAAGACACAAAGCGGCAACGCCGGCCACTGTCGCACTGAGAGTGGCCAGTTGTTTTTCCAGGCTCCCCCTTATGTCGGCCATCGGCACGGCAAGGCGGACAATGCCCCCGTCCTCCAGCAATACCGCCGCATACACGGCGTCCATACCAAGCGTGTTGCTGTGGCGGAGGGAAACGCCCTTTCCATGCGCGCGCGCGGCTTCGATTTCCGGCCGGTCGTTATGGTTGTCCATTTCCAGGAGCGCTTCGCCGCCGACATGGGAATCATACATGACCCCGCCTTCTTTCGCGGTGATCGTCATACGCGCCCCGATCTCTTTAACCGACGCCAGCAACGCCCGGATCTGCCGTTCGTCCGCGCCGGAATCAAGAATGCCCTTAATGACCGAAACCTGCTCCAGCGCCTGGCGGCTCGCCCTATCCAGCCGGTCGCGATACAGGACGCCGCGCGACAAAATCGCGGGGACCGCGACGGCAATGACCGTTACAAGGGTAAACGCCCAGAACAGCTTCGCCTGCAACGTGCCGTGCGTGCTTATCATGATTTGTTTCCACTGGCGCGGTAGCCGATACCGCGAACCGTCTCAATCATCTCCGCCCCTTTGCCGAGCTTGGCGCGCAACCGCCGGACGTGGGTATCCACGGTGCGCGAGTAGCCCTCGAAACTGTGACCCCAGACGGCGGTCAGGATTTGCTCTCTGTCCCTGACCTTACCCTGGTTCTGGAGCAAGTCCTCAAGAAGACGAAATTCCGTGACGGTCAGAACCACCTCGCTGCCGTCCACCATGACCGTGTGGCGTAACGAATCGACCGTTATGGGGCCGCACCGCATCACGGATGGTTGCGCACGGGCTCCGCCGCGCCTGAGCACCGCGCGGACCCTGAGGGCGACCTCCCGCAGGCTGAACGGTTTGACAATATAGTCGGCCGCCCCAAGTTCCAGACCGACGATCCTGTCCACTTCCTCGCCTTTGGCCGTCAGCATAATTACGGGAATCTCGGCCATTGACGCGTCGCGCTGCATCCGTTTGCAGACGCTTAACCCGTCCATGCCCGGCAGCATCAGGTCCAGAATCACCAAATCCGGGCGTTTCATGTCGATCAGCCTGATGGCCGCCGCGCCGCTATCCGCCTCAACGACCGTAAAACCTTCTTTGCCCAGGCTGTAGGCGAGAAGCTCCCGGATATCCTTTTCGTCTTCGACTATGAGAATTGTTGCTTCAGACATATCCACTCCGGCCGGCATCCGTTCGTTTGACTCGCATGGACGCACAATGCGCCTTACTTGCGACAAATTGACGGAGGTTGCGTGACGATTGTGTGACAAAAAACGTCACGAGGAAACCATATTTCTGTAACATCCGCGTAACATAAGAGGGCCATGTTGGCTTCAACGCGGCGCCGCCGCGTGTGGTTTCCGGATCGCAACCCACCAACATCTCTTTTGATAAGGAGTTCTCAGGTTATGAAACGCATAGTAATGGCTCTTTCACTGTTTGTTGCCTGCATGTTCGCTGCCTCGCCTGTTCCGGCCGCGCAACAGGAGATTATCATCAACGGTTCCACCACCGTACTGCCGGTCATGCAGAAGGCGGGCGAAGCCTTCATGTCCGCCAATCCTGGCATAAGTCTGGCCATTTCCGGCGGAGGTTCCGGCAACGGCATCAAGGCGCTGAACGAAGGTTTGTGCGATATCGCCATGTCTTCACGGGATATCAAGAATACCGAAGTGGAACAAGGCAAAGCCAAGGGAGTAACTCCTGTCAGGACGGCGATAGCCGTTGACGCCCTGGTCCCGGTGGCGCACCCGAAAAACCCGGTCAAAGATCTCTCGGCCGCTCAACTGCGCGATATTTACGCCGGCAAGATCACCAACTGGAAAGACGTGGGAGGCAAAGACTCGTCCATCGTCGTCATTTCCCGCGACACATCTTCCGGCACATACGAAACCTGGATGGAGATGATTATGAAGGGGGAAAAGGTGGCTCCCCAGGCCCTGTTGCAAGCCTCCAACGGCGCTGTTGTCCAGGCTGTGTCCAAGAACGAAAAAGCTCTCGGTTACATCGGTTTCGGCTATCTCAACAGTTCCCTGAAAAAGCTGGACGTCAACGGCGTGGAAGCCACTCCGGCGACGGCACTTTCCAGAAAATGGCCTATCGCCCGCGAACTGTACATCTTCACTAACGGGCAACCTTCCGGAATCTCAAAGAAACTGGTGGATTTCCTGCTCGACCCCGGAAAGGGGCAGAAAGCGGTTTCCGAAGTCGGCTTCATCCCTCTGCAAAAGTAACCGGGCGCATATCATGACAGTCCTGAGCCACGCCCGCAAGGAGGTACTCATCCGCCGGATCCTGGCGGGCGCGGCCGGGTGTTCTCTCCTGTTCCTGGCCCTGATCATGGTCTTCCTGTTCATGGAAGGACTTCCTGTCTTCTCAATCGTTGGGGTGAAAGATTTTTTCCTGGGCTTTGCCTGGTATCCGACGTCCGACCCGCCGGAATTCGGCATTTTTCCCCTGATTGTCGGCTCTGTGGCGGTCACGGCCGTTTCCTCCGCCATCGCCATACCGCTTGGGGTGATGACCGCCGCCTGGCTTACGGAAATCGCCCCAAAGACAGTACGCAGGATCGTCAAGCCGGTGATCGAACTTTTGGCGGCGCTCCCGTCCGTGGTGGTCGGCTTCTTCGGGATGGTGATCATGGCGCCTGCCCTGCAGAACTGGCTTCACGCCGATACCGGGCTGAACCTCTTCAACGCCGGTTTGATGCTGGCGTTCATGAGCGTTCCCACCATCTGCTCCATAGCCGAGGACGCTTTGCACGCCGTGCCGGTATCGCTCAGGGAAGCGTCGCTCGCTCTTGGCGCGACGCGCTGGGAGACAACCGTCCGGGTCGTGGTTCCGGCGGCGTTTTCCGGCATAGGCACGGCCTGCATGCTCGGCATGTCCCGAAGCATAGGCGAGACCATGGTCGTGCTCATGGTGGCCGGCGGGGCCGGCATAGTCCCGCATTCCCTGTTCGACCCGGTCAGGCCCATGCCCGCCGCAATCGCGGCGGAAATGGCCGAAGCCTCGTTCAGGGGCGAACACTATCATGCGTTGTTCGCCATCGGCATGGTTCTTTTCCTCTTTACCCTGGCCTTCAACATCGTCGCCGGGCAGATAGCGGAAAAAAACCGGCAGGCGCTGGATTAGGGAAACGCTGATTAATTGGGGCTCCGCCCCAAACCCCGCCGGGGGAAATGATTTCCCCCGGACCCCCTCAGTTGTAACCATAAAGCAATTTTTCCTTAGAGCAATTTCAAAGTGAAATCGCTCCGGCGGCCGCGAGAGCGGACGCCCGCCGTCAAGCAAGCATTTCAAGCGTAAATGCTATAGCGCAGGAAACAGAGGTTTTCGCCCATGTTTTTTAAAAGTACCGTACCGGGCCGCCTGACCAGGCAGTCCGTCATGTTTTCCTTTCTCAGCCTGGCGGCATGCATCAATATGTTCGCCTTGTTCAGCGTCTGCACCTTTCTGCTGTGGAACGGCCTGCCCGCCATATCCTGGGAGTTCCTTACCCAGCCTCCGGCCAAAGCCATGACCGAGGGCGGCATATGGCCCTGCATCGTGGGCACGGCGCTGTTGTCCCTTGGCGCGCTTGCCGTCTCGTTTCCGCTCAGCGTGGCTTCCGCCGTGTATCTGCACGAATATGCGGGGCGATCGCGATTCGCGCAATACATCAGGCTGGGGGTCAATAATCTTGCCGGGGTGCCCTCCATCGTGTTCGGCCTGTTCGGCATGAGTTTCTTCGTCATCCACTGCGGCCTCGGCATCTCCCTTCTCTCTGGCATTCTGACCCTGGCGGTGCTCACTCTCCCGGTGATCATCGGCACGGCCGAAGAAGCCCTGCGCCAGGTTCCCACGACTTACAGGGAGGCATCCCTGGCCCTCGGCGCCACCCAAATCCAGACCATAGCAAGGGTGGTTCTGCCAGCGGCCCTGCCCGGCATGCTGACCGGGGCCATTCTCGGGCTTGCGCGGGCCGCCGGCGAAACGGCGGCCATCATGTTCACCGCCGCGGTATTTTTCACCAAAAAGGACGTGGATTCCCTGTTCAGCCCGGTCATGGCCCTCTCCAACCACATGTACGTACTCGCCACCTCGGGCACGGAAATAGTAAAAACCATGCCTCTGCAGTACGGCACCGCGCTGGTGCTGATCGCCCTGGTCCTGGGAATGAACCTTCTGGCCATCCTGATCCGCGACAGGCTGCAAAACAAAAAATGGTAAGGCAGCGGGATTGCGGATATTTACCGGAATTGCCCGGCGCCCGTCAGTTCTATCCGGCGCAGAAGCGTGAAATTATCCGTAGCATTGCTGCGGCAGACGGCAATCGCGCGTATCCGGTTATCTCCCGTGGCGGAAGCCATATACCGCCGCAGGCCCGTTTCCAGAACGGCCGCCAAACCCGCATGCCGGACCGGATCCGAGCGGAAGTACGCGGCAAATCCTCGTAGCTCCGGCGCAAGGGCGAGAATCGTGGCCCGGAGCCAACGGCCACGTCCACGGCGGCAGATGTCCCGGATGGCGTACTGCAATCGCTTGAGCACTTCCGGAGCCACTCTGAGCCGAGGACTTTTCTGCATGGTCATGCTGTAACCCAGGAACTTCCTGTTCCACGGACGATGCACGCCGCTTTTCGATTCGTTGACCCTCAACTTTAACCGTTCTTCAAGGAACCTGCGGACACTTGTCAGCACCCGTTCCCCGGACCGTCTGGTTTTCACATAGATATTGCAGTCGTCGGCATACCGACAGAAAGCATGTCCCCGTTTCTCCAGTTCCATGTCCAAGTCGTCCAGCAGGATGTTGGAGAGCAGCGGGGAAAGCGGGCCGCCTTGCGGTGTTCCCTCTACCCGTTGCGTTTCCACCCCTCCTTGCAGCATACCCGCTTGCAGGTAGCAGCGGATGAGGCGCAGAACCCGTTTGTCCTTTACCTTGCGGGCCACACGCGCCATGTACTCACCTGATAGCAGAGCCTCTTTCACCTGCGGCCAGTGCCGTACCAGATGGCCCCGCAGGTCCTCCACGCGTAGACCATTCACGCCCAGAACACCTTTGTTGCTCATCACGCGGCGCAAGGCCTTTTCCATGTTTTGGCGTTCGACCACCGCTTCCATCAAATCCCGTTCCTGGCGAAAGTACTCCTGAATTGTCACCTGGCTTGACGCACCCTGACGGGCGACGGGCATCACAACCCGTTCTTCTGCTTCTCCTTCCATCGTGAAACTCCGGCTCCCGCCGCATACTCATTTCGGGCCTTCGGTCCGGCCTATGAACCTACTATGCCCTCGGCTGACTTCCGCCTTCCACTATCGCGCCTTCCGGCGCGGAACGTATGACGGACATC
>JAISZH010000007.1 GCA_031269345.1 Desulfovibrio sp.
CAGATACGGCACGTTGATCGGGAAGAACGCACGGTCATTCAGGACGGCAAACGCCGGGAACTTGAGGCGGTGCGAAACGAGCTTGTGGCCGCCGCCGAAGCCAACGGCACGGAAGTGAAGCGGGCGCATCACGAGCGGAATACGCCCTGGAACATGATGAAAAGCGCCATAGAGGGAGCGCACGCCACGCTGACCAAGCTGGAAATGGCCCTGATGAAGCTGGACGGTTACGAGCGCGGCGCGTGGAGGAACGCCATGTTCCGGCCCATAGCCGATGCGGAGAACGCCAGAAACGTCATGCTGAAGGACGCGCGGAAGAAATTCAGGGAACTGACGGACGGGCTTTTCGCGGGCAACGCGAAAACCGACAACGTTCAGCGGCAAAATTTTCTGGCAGTCATGAAGGAACGGCGCGACTTTTTCAGCAAGCGCGTCTTCATCCCGGAAATAAAGGCCTCTCTTACCATGTCCCAGATGGTGAGCATGGCCCTCAATACCGGCAACAGCGTGAACCGTGAACGCCTGCTCACCGGCCACGGATGGACGCGGGCGCAGCTTGACGCCGTAATGGACCACCTGGAGAAAAAACACTGGGACTTTGCCCAGGCCGTGGGGGATTACATCGGCACCTACAGGGAACCTTCCTTCGCCCTGCACAAGGAATTGACCGGCACGGAAGCCGTGGCCGTGAAAGCCGAAGTCGTGAACACGAAGTTCGGCCAGTACCCCGGATGGTATTATCCCATCGTGTACGACAAGGACACCGGCTTCAAGGCGTGGGAACGTGAGATGAAGAGCATGGCGGATTCCATCTTCGGCGGCACCAGTTACGGCGTCATGCAGACGCGACAGGGGCACTTGAAGGAACGAGCGAAGGGCGGCACGGGCGAGCGCCTGTCCGACGACCTGAACGTCATCGTGAAGCACGTCTTTGACGTTGCCCATGACGTGACGCACCGCAGGGCCGTTATGGACATAGCAAAGCTGCTGAACGACAAGGCCATCGGCGAAACCATCCAAAAGTACCTCGGCCCTGAACTGCGGAGGCAGTTCAAGCCCTGGCTGCAAAACATCGCCCGCGAAACCAACGAGCAATATATCTGGGCAACCTCCCTTCTGCGCAAGGCCCGCAACGCCACGACCCTTTTTTATCTGGGATGGAAAATCACGACCATGCTCATGCAGCTTGTGGACCTGCCCCTTGCCCTGGTTCAGAAGGGCGAAGGCGGGAACACGGCGCGCGGGCTGGCCCTGCTGTACGGAAATCCCCTGAAGCTGCCTGAAACAGTTCGTTTCATCCGCGAGAAATCGGCCTTCATGGACAGCCGCATGGAAAACTTCGACCGGGAGCTCCGTTCTTCCGTACACGGCCTGCGCCTTGTGGAAGGAACGTCTTCCAGAATCAAAAAGTTCTCCATGAAGGGCATTGAATGGATGCAGTTCGGGCTTGACATGCCCGCCTGGCTGGGCGCGTACGAGGCGGAACTGAAAAAGACGGGCGACGAAAAGCGGGCCGTGGCCGTGGCGGATTCCACCGCGCGCCAGACCTTCGGTTCCGGATCGGCCAAAGACCTGGCCTTCATACAACGCGGCCCGGAATTGTGGAAGCTCATCACCATGTTCTACACAGCCTTTTCCGCGCACTACAATCTTTTGGCGCGGCGCGCGGGACAGGCGAGAAAGGCCGGATGGAAAGACGTTCCCGGCTTGGCCGCCTACGCTTTTATTCTATGGGTAGTCGCTCCCGCGCTTGGGAAATTGGTGACCGGGCAAGGCCCCGACGAGGAATGGGATTCCTGGTTGTGGAACATCGCCCTGCGCGAGCCGTTCAGCGTGCTGCCTGTGGGCCGGGACATCGCCAACGCCGTGGGCAAGCCGTTCAGCTTCGCCTTTACCCCGGCCACAAAGCCCTTCGAGGCGGCAATCAATTTCGGCGAGGCCGTGTACAAGGCCATCAAGGAAGACGACACGGAAAAACTCGGCGGGAAAACGGCTGAATTCGCCGGGCAGGCGAGCGGCGGGCTGATAACCTCGCAGCAGATTATCACCATCGGCAACGTATGGGATTACATGTCCGGTGACGATCCGGACTTCGAGCTACGTGACCTGTTCTTCAAAAAACCGAAGGACAGGCGGTAAGAAATTTCTGCTCTTTGACAATCGAATAGTGTAGGAAAGGAAAGGAAAGAAGGGGGCCGGGCATCCGGTTTTCCGGCATGGCCCAGCCCCTTTTGGGCTTTTTCAGAGCCGTGAAGAGAGGAAAGCACAGGGCGGGGAGGACGTCAAGAAAGCAATTACATTTTTTCGGCATACCTCCCCTGCCGTCAATAAACCTCCTTTACAAACTGTTGCAACAGCGGTTTCAGAATTTCTCCCGGATGCTGACTGACAAAAGTCATATTTCTGCCTTGGACCCGAAGGTCTTTGAGAATGACGCGCATTTCGTTTTCTGGGCGCGTCAGGTCAAATACCGCCATCGTCACGCTGACTCCACTGGCCCTGCCGGACCATGCGGCCTTGCGGTGAACCCAATTTGTAATATCCGGGACAAAGACATACCGCGCATTTTTGGCTTTGCCGCTCCCAATGGCCGTAACCTGATCTTCATAGGCGGAACCCACGATAGCAGTTGAGGAATACGGCGTAAGGGCGGTTTGGAGTGCGGAAGCCGTAATCAAACCTGACCCCGTATAGACTCTGTCGCCAAAGGAGCCATCTTGGGGTAGCGCAATGTAAACTGGCTGCCCTCGCTCAAGTTTAGCGGAAACAGGCGGCGCGGCATCTGACATGGTGTAGCGTGTTGTGCACCCCGTAAGGCAAGTCAAGACAACAAGAACAAAAAGCAACTTTTTCATATTTCCTCCTTGCGTCTACCTCAAACTTTCCTCTCCTTCCCCCCCCCTATCCGATTGCCGGGCTTTTAGCAACACAGCAGGAGGTAACACATGACCGTTGAAACAACGATTACCAAGCAATTTTACGAAGGCGACGGGGCAGCTACCGTCTTTCCGGTGCCGTTTCCATACAGCAAGCCGGAGCATATCAAACTGCTCCTGACGGACGCGACGGGCGACAGCCAGATTACGGAAAACTTCCTCGTGCAGATGAACAGCAGCGGAGACACCAGCGTAGTCTATCCCGTGGAAGGCGCTCCTCTGCCTCCGGGCGCGCGCCTTACGCTGTACCGGCAAACCCCTTTGACTCAGATTGTGGACTTGATTTACGCCGGGGCCTTTTCTCCGGATGTCCTGGAAAAAGACGCCCTGGACCGCCTGGAAATGCAGATACAGGAGCTACAGGAGGAGATATACCGGGCGATCAAGTCCAGTCTGTCGGA
>JAISZH010000086.1 GCA_031269345.1 Desulfovibrio sp.
TCGCATTTTTTTGACGACTCCTTTTATGTGGTCCGAGCATGAGCAGCCGTACGATTTTCAACGTTTCACATCCTTGGGCTTGCGGCGTTTATTCGAGGAATGCGGTTACGCTGTGCGTATCCAGGAAAAACTCGGCAAGGGTCCCATCGCCTCCGCGCAATTGTTTACTGCCTGGTTGCTGAATACGATACTGCGTCCGGTTTTTCCCCGCCCGTACCTTGGCGTTCTCGCAATGGCCGTTGTGATCGCGCCCATTCATGGCCTGGCGCTTTTGCTTGAACGGCTGGCAAGGGGAAATGAGTATACGGAAGAATGGTACCTGGATAACCTTGTCATCGCTGAAAAATGCTCCATGCCGGAGCGGTAGGCGTCCATGTTGATCCCCGTCATTTTCCCCACCGACAATAACTACGTACCCGTATGCGCGGCTTTTTTCGCGTCCTTTGCCGCGCACGCCTCGCCCGTACATGAATACCGGCTTATCGGCATTGTGGAAAACCTGACCCGCGAGCAGGAAGAGTCTCTCGCGGCTTTACTCAGGCCCTATCCCTGGTGCGGTGTTTCCTTCAAGGACATGAGCGGCGTTGAAATTCCCTTTCTGGAAAACCGGACGGATTTCCCCCGCGCTTCGTATTTCAACCTGGATATCCCCAATCTTTTCCCGGAATACGACAAGATTATCTATATGGATTCGGATACCATCGTCCGGGCGGATGTAGCCGAAATTTTCGCTCTTGACCTTGATGGCGTGTACGCCGCCACCTGCCCGGACAGCAATGCCTTTGCCACGCTCCATGACGCGTGGGGCGAGGGTGGCCGCTATTCCGGCGCAGATAACTGGGAATATTGGCTTCAATACATGGAATTGCCCGAACAAGCCGCCCGCAATTATTTCAACAACGGGGTGATGGTCTGGAATCTGGAGAAAACGCGTGAGGACGGTCTGGCCGAATACATGCGCGGGCTTCTTTTCAGCAAACCGTTCTACATGGCCGACCAGGACGTCATGAATGCCGCCTTTGCGGGGAAAACCCGCATTTTGCCCCAACGCTGGAATTTTTTGGCTTACACGGAGGATACCGCCGACTTTCGCGCCTGGGAGCGCCACGCCGAATACCTCGAGGCCGCCCAAAATCCCGCCGTCATCCATTTTGCCGGGCCCAAGCCGTGGACGGCGAAGGATGTTCCGTATGCGGAAGAATTCTGGAAATATTCCCGCCTGACCCCGTACTATGCCGCCATGCGCCGCCTGCAACGCCGCAATGCTGTCAACCGCCTGCTCCGGCCTTGCCGCGAATTCCTGGCCAATACCGTATTCTCCCTGCGCTTGTGGGCTAAATCTGTATGCCCCGGCCTTTATTCCGCGATACGTCCGGCATATCGCAAATTGACAGGGAAGAAGGACGCTGATAGATAATTCTTTCTCTATCATTCTGAAAACAGGCTTATTCTCCATGAAAATTCTCCTCAGCGGCGCGGATGGCTTTATCGGCTCGCATCTCACGGAGCTTCTTGTAAGAAAAGGCCACACTGTCAAGGCGTTTGTCCAGTACAACTCGTTCAACTCCTGGGGCTGGCTTGACACGCTGGACAAGGAAATCCTGTCGGAAATAGACGTTTTCACCGGCGACGTGCGTGATCCTAACGGTGTTCGCACGGCAATGCGCGGATGTAACAGGGTGTTGCACCTTGCGGCCTTGATAGCCATCCCCTTCTCCTACCATTCCCCGGACGCCTACGTCGACACCAACATCAAAGGCACATTGAACGTCCTTCAGGCAGCGAGGGATCTGGGGGTTGAACGCGTTGTCCATACCTCCACGAGCGAGGTCTATGGTACGGCGCAATTCGTGCCCATTACCGAAGACCACCCGCTTCAGGGGCAGTCCCCTTATTCCGCGACCAAGATAGCCGCCGATCAACTGGCGTTATCGTTTTACCGCTCCTTTGAAACTCCGGTCGCGGTTATACGGCCTTTCAATACCTACGGGCCGAGGCAGTCGGCCCGGGCCGTCATCCCGACCGTCATCACCCAAATTGCTGGCGGCGCCGACCATATCAAGCTCGGGAGTCTGCATCCCACGCGCGATTTCAGCTTTGTCGCCGATACGGCGACCGCCTTTGAAGCCGTTATGCTTGCCGACGCCGCCGTGGGGCAGGTGCTCAACGCCGGCTCCGGCTTTGAAATTTCCATCGGGGATACCGCGCGCGTCATAGCGGAGGCCATGGGCGCGGACCTGTCCATCACCTGCGAGCAGGCGAGGGTGCGCCCTGAAAAAAGCGAAGTGGAGCGCCTGTTCGCCGATGCCTCGCGACTGACGCGCATGACCGGGTGGCGTCCCGCATACGGCGGTCCGGAGGGCTTCAAACGCGGCATCAAGGAAACAGTTTCCTGGTTCCTCAGGCCGGAAAACAGGTCTTCCTATAAACCGCATCTCTACACTATGTAACAGGGAGAGCTTTCATGAAAGCCGTCATCCAGGCCGGCGGCAAGGGCACGCGCCTGCGGCCTTATACGTTGGTGCTTCCCAAGCCTCTCGTCCCGGTCGGGGAGATGCCCATCATTGAAGTGTTGTTCCGCTGGCTCAAGCGTAACGGGGTGACGGAGAGCTGCGTGACGCTGGGATACCTCGGCGAGCTTATACGCGCCGTCTGCCGCGACGGCTCGCAATGGGAGCTGCCGATACAGTATGTGCAGGAACAGGAACCCCTTGGCACCATTGGCGCCTTGCGGCTCGTTGACAGAGAATGGCTTGACGGCCCGTTTTTTTGCTTGAACGGTGATGTTCTCACAGATGTTAACCTGAGAGCCATGGTGAAGTTTCATGGAGCGCACGGGGGGCCTTTGACCGTGGCCATGGCCCGGAAAAGCATTCACGTCGATCTCGGCGTGATGGATGTGCTTGATGGACGCGTTACGGGATTTCGCGAAAAGCCCACGCTGGGTTTCTCCGTCAGCATGGGGGTCTATTGCATGGATCCGGCGATTCTGGATATTGTTCCGACCAAGGTCGCGTTCGGGTTCGATGACCTGATGTACACCATGCTGGACAAAGAACTGCCCGTATACGTCTATCCCCATGACGGGCTTTGGATGGATATCGGCAGGCCGGAGGATTACCACGCGGCACAGGAAGTTTTTGAAGAAAATCGGATGAGTATACTTGGCGTCTGAGCCTGGACAAAAATACAATAACGAATTTACGATAAAGAAGTTATGCGCACGATGATCGGCTTATCCGAGGCGACTCTCGGCAAGGAAGAGGAGGAAGCGCTTGTCGCGGTGCTCCGTAGCGGCTGGCTCAGCCAGGGAGACGTGACAACGGCGTTTGAAAAAGCCTTTGCCGCCATGCAGAACGTACCGGAAGGCGTGGCCGTGGGCAATGCCACGCAGGGTCTCCATCTGGCTGTTGCCGCTCTCGGTATTGGCGAGGGGGATGAAGTGCTCGTTCCCGGCGTGACCTTTGTGGCCGGCGCGAATTCCGTTTTGTACGCGGGAGCGAAACCGGTTCCCGTCGATATTGAGGCTCCCCGCGTCCCCCATATGTCTTTGGATGACGCCAAGGCCAAGCTTACTCCCAGAACCCGCGCCGTCATGCTCATGCATTACGGCGGCTACCGCATGGATATAAAGGCGTGGACAAGGTTTGCCGACATTCACGGACTTTTGCTCATTGAAGATGCGGCACATACTCCGGGGCTGCCCGAAGTCGGCGGCTATTCAAATGCCGCGGTATTCAGCTTTTTCGCCAATAAAAATATGACCTGCGCCGAAGGGGGCATGATTCTGACCAGTGACCGGGAACTGGCGGAGAGATTACGCCGCCTGCGCGGACATGCCATGACGTCGCAAACGCTGAACCGGGCCAGAGGCCATGCATATAGCTATGATGTGACGGAGCTTGGCTGGAACTACAGGATAGACGAATTGCGTTCCGCGCTGGGCCTTGCCCAAATGAAGAAACTGCCCGCCTGGAACGCCCGCAGAGGAGAACTGGCCGCGCTCTACCGGTCTTTGCTGGCGGAACGGGTGCAGGAAGTTCAGGTGCCTTTCGACGCGGCTCATCCGTCCGTCCACCATTTGTTCCCGGTTTGCCTTCCTGAATATACGGACCGTGCAAGCCTCATGAAACGCCTGCGCGAAGAGGGCGTTCAGAGCAGCATCCATTATCCGCCGTGGCACAAGTTTATCTGGCACAGCCGTTTATTCCCGAACCTTATCTTGCCCAACACGGAATGGTGGTGCGGCCATGAACTGACATTGCCACTGCACCCCGGCCTGTGTGACGAAGATGTAGAGCGCGTTGTGGAAACACTTTCCCGACTGTTGCCGGAGTGCCGAAAATAGCATGCGCATAGCCTTGGTCACGCCGGTTCCGTTCAGTCCGCACTCTTTGCGCCCGTTACAGGGGTTTCTCGCCGCCGGGCACGAGGTTGTGCTCTGCGCTCCCGAAAACCCTTTGCCGGAAGGGACCGAAAGGTATCATTTTTTTGCGCACGCGTATTCCCCGGAAACGGTGACTCCACTGCTACGCGATGTGGGGCGGTGGTTTTCGCCGCATGTGGTCCATGCCCACTTTGCGGACGAGCTTGCCTGGCACGCCGCGCAGGCAGACGCTGGGCCGTTGGTGCTTTCGGTTTGGGGATCGGACATTAACGGGTACGTGGAAAAACACGCAGGTGGATACCGCTGGCGGGCTAAGAGCGGCGCCAAGCGTCTGTTTTTGCCGGAATTATTGCGAAGGGCCGCGCATGTCGTGGTTGATGCCGCATCCATGTTCGCCAAGTGCCGGTTTGTTGCCGGACGCGACGTGCCGATGAGCCTCATTCATCTTGGGGTCGACACTTCTCTGTTCGTGCCGGCCGACGCTGCATCCCGGGTCGCGGCTAAGCGCGCTCTCGGCCTTACCGGGGAAACTCCGGTGCTGTTTTCCCCTCGGGCTTTGGCTCCAGACTACGGTCATGACGAGATTCTGGAGGCGTTTGCAGCGCTCGGAGATTCGCCGGCCGTCCTTCTTTTCAAGCGTTTCCCGAAGCAAGCGCCTTCCGCCGCCATTGCGCAATGGCGCGAAAAACTCCATTGCCGTGTTGCCGCCCTTGGTCTTCAGGAACGCGTCCTTTTTGTCGACGAACTGGCTCCAGACCTCCTGCCCGGCGTGTACGCCGCTTCCGACGCGATCATCAACATGCCGGTCCGGGACGCCTTTCCGGTTACCCTTGCCGAAGCCGGCGCCATGCGCGTGCCTATAATTACGGTTCCGCACGAGGCATATGCCAGCACCTTTGCCGAAGGATGCTCTTTGGCTGTCCCTTTTGGGGATATTCCAAAACTTGCGGCGGCCATGCGTCTGGCTGTTGACGGCGGAGTGGTTACGGAGGGTGGTCTTGACCGCGCGCGTGAAGCCGTTCTGGCAGAGTTCAGCCACGCCGCGTATGGGGGAAAAATAGAGGACGTGAACCGTGAATGTGCGGACGGTGGCGCATCCGGAATGCCGGCTGTCCATGCGCCGCTCGCCAGTGAGCCGAAAATAGGGGTGTTGATTCCTTGCTATAACGCCGCCCACTTTCTTCCCGACGCCCTCAATAGCTTGCAAGCGCAAACGTATGAAAACTGGGAGGCTATTGTCGTAGACGATTGCTCAAATCGTGATGATCCGGCCGCTGTTGTCAAGGCGTTCGCTGACCCCCGCATCCGTTTGACCCGGCATGAGCGAAACAGCGGGCAAGCGGCCGGGAGGAACACGGCCGCTGCGGCAACCGATGCTCCTCTTCTGCTGACGCTGGATGCGGACGATAAATTGCACCCCATGTATATGCGGGTTCTCGTCAATTTGTTGCAACAGGGCTGTAACGATGTCGTTTTTTCGTCATTTTGCCTGTTCGGCGGAGAGTCCGGCATCTGGACTTTCCCGGTGCCTTCTTCTCCGGAAAAGCTAACCAGGACGCAGAGCATCCCGGGGCCTGGCAGCCTGTTCCGCCGCGAGGTGTGGGAGCGGGTGGGCGGCTATGATACATCCGACGTGCTGCGGCAGGGAAACGAAGACTGGGAATTTTGGATAGCGGCTATTCAGCAGGGGATAAAAATCGATGCCGCGCGGCTGCCGCTTTATTACTACAGGCGAGTTCCGCATTCCGCCTCCCACTCTCAAAAATCGTATTCCCAAGAGCATGTGACAAGAGCATACATCCTGAAGAA
>JAISZH010000044.1 GCA_031269345.1 Desulfovibrio sp.
GAAACGCGGCGCGACAAGATGACCTTTCCCGCGCGCATCACGGACACCTGCATGCCGGGTTTGGTTTTCTGCCCGTTTTTTGACAAAAATAAACTGGTCAACCGCCTTTTCCACCATGCGGTGGATAACGCGTCCAAGGAGCCGGAATATAAAATCTGCGCCACCAAGGTATACAAACAGGCCTAGAGGGTGTCGTCATATGATTGATAATGCTGTGAAATTATTTGAAGATCTTTGTCTCGCAAAACTAGACAATATTCAAATATTTTCAGCGTGTCATAGATGTAGTGACGACACCATCTAGTACGCTGTAACATTTAAAACTGTGTATCAAACAGCGTACCAGCCGCCGGGCGGACAAGCCCGGCGCGTTGCCGCAGGCGGAGTGAGCACGGCAAAAAACCGCGTTTTTTGCCGTGCGATCTTATCGCTTAAAACGCAGCGATGGCGTAGTTTTAAGCGATACATGGCACCAGAGCGGTTCACGAATGAAACGAGTGAACCGCTCTGCAAGAATTTGCGGGCAAATCCTTGCCGCGAAACAGGAGCAGGCGGGCTTTGCCCGCAGTAAGCGGACTGTTTCAAGCGCTAATTGTTCTAACAGAGGATATTCACGATGGCGATTGCGGGCTTTTTAGTACATGCCGAAGCAGGGGAAAGTGAACGACTCGAGAAGGTATTGGCTGAAATTTCGGGTATATCCACGTTCGGCATTCATCGGGAGCGTTACATCGTGGCTGTTGCCGAGGCGCCGGGCAATTCCATGGAAAATCTGCTCCGCAGTGTGCACGACATGGACGGTGTGCTGACGGTTTACGTGACTTCCATGACTGTTGAAGATGAGCTTGAGGGGTAGCCGTGCCGCCGTTTCTGCGTCCGCCCGGCGTCCGTTCGGAAAAGGACTTGAAGGCGCGTTGCGTTTCCTGTGGTTGCTGCGCGGCGGTTTGTAATTATGCCTGTATTGAGATGACCCCGGACCATATTTTTTTCGGCGGCTGGACACCGAAAATATTCCAGCGTAAAAGTCCCTGTTTTCTTTGCATGAAATGTTCCGCCATCTGCCCGACCGGCGCCCTCAGGAACGTATCCATGGAAGAATCGGGCATGGGCGTGGCCCGCCTGGACAGGGCACGGTGCGTGGATTATCGCAAGAACACCGGCATCATGTGTTGGACCTGCTATGAACGCTGTCCGCTGAAAGGAAAGGCCATTGTTCTGAAAAAAGGCTATTTGCCGGAAGTTACGGAGCAGTGCGTGGGTTGCGGCGTGTGCGAATTCGTTTGTCCCGTGAATGTCATCACGGTGACTCCATCGCGCAATCTGCCGGGTAACGGGCGCGGCGGGCGCGTATGAAATGCCTGCCTTTGTCCATTCGCCCATTCCGACGGACGACGCAGGCCGGTGTGGCGTTGCTCTTCGTTCTTGTTCCGGTGCTGAACCGCATGGATATAACAGCCCTGTCAGGAAATTTTCTTTTCTTCAATGTTGCGGGCATACCCCTGGCTGATCCTCTGTCCGTCCTTCAGGCCGCGGCAGGCGCATTTTCCGTGACCCAGGCGATGTGCGTGGGCGCGGGGTTCGCGTTGCTCCTTGCCCTGGCCATGGGGCCTGTCTTTTGTTCCTGGGTCTGCCCCTACGGCCTTTTTTCAGAACTTGCGCGCGCCCTCGGCGCTAAGCGCGCGAGCGTAGCGCCTTTTCCCCGGCGCGCGTCCTTTGCCCCTAAGCTGCTTATCGTCTGCGCCGGCTTGCTGGCCCTGTTCCTTTGCGCCCCTGCGCCGCTGCTCAACCAGTTGTCCATGCCCGGATGGTATTCGCGTGCCCTGCAGCATGCTGTGTTTTACAGGGAAGCTCTCGCTCCGGCGCTGGTCATCCCCGCGCTGCTTGTCGCCGAGTTCTTGTCCGGCCGGCGCTTCTGGTGCCTGTATCTCTGCCCCCAGTCCGTGCTCGTCAGCGTGGCCGGGGCCATGCTGCCCGGTCGCCTGCGGGTGCGGTTCAGTGGAAAATCCTGTACCTGCGCGAATCTGGAGCGGTCATGCCGCGAACACTGTTCTCTGGGTCTGGATCCGCGCTTGGCGGGTATCAAGCAGCGTCTGCAATGCAGTAATTGCGGGGACTGCGTGGACGCCTGCCGAAAAAAAGGCCGTGCGCTCCGCTTTTCCTTCGGAAAGGATGTCTGATTCACCAAAGTTTCCTTTATGGTCCGAGACTTCTCCCTTCAGGGAGATACTGGCTTAACTCCCGGCAAAGCCGGGAACAGCTTCCCGCCTCCCTTCAGGGAGGAGGGTGATCTGCCCGGCTCCAATCCGCCGGGACGGAGTCATCCGGCGGACGGAGCAGTGTGCGGGTTGAAACATGAAGGCGGATCGGTCGGGATCGGCGCATAGCCGGAGAGACGTTGTCGGAGTGGTGCTTGGAGGAGGAAAAAGCCTCCGCCTGGGTCGGGATAAGGCCTCATTGAAACTGCACGGAGAGGACGAACCCTGCCTTTTGTTGCGTACCGCGGGATTGTTGCGCGAGGTATGCGGAGAAGTCGTGATTGCAGGCCGGAAAGTTTCCGGATGGAGGCATATTCCGGACCCCGCGCCCGGGCTCGGCCCGGCGGGCGGCATAGCCGCCGCCCTTGAGTTTACCGGAAAGGCATGCCTTGTACTCTCCTGCGATCTGCCGTTCATGACCCGCCATGTACTGGAAACCCTGCTTGAGGAGAGAGAGCGGGGCGCACCGGATATCTTGCTTACAGCGTATAAAAATTTCCGAACCGGGCGCGTCGAATTTCTTGTCGCCGTCTATGAACAGGGAGCGTTGCCGTATTTTCAGGCGGGCATCATGCTCGGACTTCTGAAAACAGGCCTTATGCTCCCGGAGAACTTGCAGCGGCATATTGCCTGCAAGCCGGAAAACGACAGGGCTTTTTTCAATATCAATACCCCGGAGGACGTTTCTTTTGCCCTGCATCACCGGCTGTAATTCCAAACGCGCATAGCCGAAGCCTCTTTTATCTGAGCTTCCTTTGCTCCTTCGCGGCGGGCGGCCGCTCTCGCGGCCTCCGGGGCAATTTCAAAGTGAAATTGCTCCGGAGGCGCCCATTACTGATAGACGCGCTAAAAAGTAAATTTTCTGTTGACATTATGCTGTAAATGACATATTTTTATGGTAAAGCGTGACCAGATTTTTTACGCCTACCGAAACGGGCCGGAAAACATGAAAAGTGTCCCCACACGCGAGGCGATCGGCCTGACCCTCTGCCACGACATCACGGAAATTGTACCCGGAAAACTCAAGCATGCCGCCTTCAAACGCGGCCACAGGGTGCGCGCGGAGGACGTGGAGCACCTTCTGCGTCTTGGCAAGGAAAATCTCTATATCTGGGAAACGGGGCAGGGCATGGTGCACGAGGACGAAGCGGCCAGCCGCCTTGCGGCCGCCTTTGCCGGGCCGGGAGTGGTTTTCTACGAGCCGTCGGAAGGCCGCGTCAATTTCAGGGCCGCGCGTCGCGGTCTTTTTGTCGTCAACCGTGAGCTTCTGGACCGCGTGAACGCCATACCGGACGTGACCGCGGCCACGGCCCACGGCATGCAGGCCGTGGAAAAAGGCCGTCTTCTGGCCGGGACCAGGGTTATCCCCCTGGCTGTCGCGCAAAGTTCGCTTATGGCCGCTGAAGACTGCTGTCGCCGGGCCTTTTCCCCCCTGCTTTCCATCCTGCCCTTCAAAAAACACCGTGTAGCCGTCGTCGTCACCGGCCGGGAGGTCTTCGAGGGCAGGATCAAGGATGGCTTTGTCCCGGTTTTGCGCAAGAAATTCAAGGCCTGGGGATCAACGATCTTCAGGGAACAGACCGTGCCGGACGAGACCTCGGCCACGGCCGCGGCCATTCTGGAGGCGCTCGCCCAGGGCGCGGACGTGGTCTGCGTCACCGGCGGCATGAGCGTGGATCCGGACGATCGGACCCCCGCGGCCATCCGCGACGTGGGTTGCGACATTGTCGTCCGGGGGGTGCCGGTCTTTCCCGGGGCCATGTTCATGCTCGGCTACAAAGAACGTGTGCCCGTGCTGGGAGTGCCGGGGTGCGTCATGTATCAACGGGCCAGCGTCTTCGATCTGATCGTGCCCCGCATCCTGGCCGGCCAGCGCATTGTGCTGCGCGACCTCTTGGATCTGGCGCACGGTGGCCTGTGCATGAACTGTACGCGTTGCGTATACCCGGACTGCTCCTTCGGCAAAGGCTGAAACGCGTTTTCGGCCGACGATCCTCCGCAGGGAAAAGTTTACTTTTCAATGCTGGTATAAATAAGGTTCTGAAAATTTGTTCCTTAAAGCGGGAAAAGGAGAGAAGTCCATGATTCAAAAGCGTATCTTCATCAACGGAATTGAGCGCAACATTTTCTGCGAGGCCGAAGCGAGCCTTGCCGCAGTGCTGCGCGAACAGCTCGGCCTGACCGGCACCAAAGTCGGTTGCGGGCAGGGGCAATGCGGGGCCTGCTCCGTTATTCTGGACGGAAAGTTGGTCCGCTCCTGTCTCACCAGGATGAAACGCGTGCCGGAGTTCGCCAGTATCACGACCATTGAAGGCGTGGGCACCCCGGATCACCTCCATGTGATTCAGAAGGCCTGGATCAAACACGGGGGCGCGCAGTGCGGCTTCTGTACGCCCGGCTTCATCGTGTCCGCCAAGAAACTGCTGGACGAAAACAAGGTCCCTTCGCGCGAGGAGGTGCGCGAATGGTTCCATAAAAACCACAACCTCTGCCGCTGTACGGGCTACATCCCGCTGGTGGACGCGGTTATGGACGCGGCCAAAGTATTGCGCGGAGAGATGAAGGAATCCGATCTTGATTTCAAGCTTCCGGCGGACGGACGCATCTGGGGCGCCAAATACCCCCGTCCCACGGCCGTGGGCAAGGTCACCGGAACCCTGGAGTACGGAGCGGACCTGGCTTTGCAACTTCCGGCGGAAGCTCTGCAGATCGCCCTGGTGCAGGCCGAGGTTTCCCACGCCAACATCAACGGCATAGACACCTCTGAAGCGGAAAAAATGCCGGGGGTGTTCAAGGTGATCACCTATAAGGACGTAAAGGGGAAAAACCGTATCAACGGCGTTCCCTTCTTCCCCGGCAACAAATGCGACGGTTGGGACCGCCCCATTCTCTGCGATCAGAAAGTTTTCCAGTACGGTGACGCCATAGCCATGGTCTGCGCCGCGACCAAATGCCAGGCCGAGGCCGCGGCGGCAAAGGTCAAGGTTGAGCTGGAAGTGCTGCCCGCCTATCTGTCCGTGCCGGAGGCCAAAGCCCCGGACGCCATTGAAATCCACCCCGGCATGCCCAACCACTATTTTACCCAGAAGCTGGAAAAAGGCGAAGACACCGCGAAGTTTTTCAATAGCCAGGACTACGTTACAATTGAGGACTTCACCATCTCCAGCCGCCAGCCGCACCTGCCTCTGGAGCCTGACGTGGCTTTCGGCTGGTGGGACGAGGAGGGCAGGCTGCATGTGCATTCCAAATCCATCGGTGTGCATCTGCATAAGGCCATGATTCTTGAAGGCCTGGGACTGGCCGAGGACAAGCTGGTTCTGGCCGCCAACCCCATGGGAGGCACCTTCGGGTATAAATTCAGCCCGACCATTGAAGCCCTGGTGGGCGTAGCCGTTATGGCCACCGGCCGGCCCTGCTCCCTGGTCTTCAATTACAAACAGCAGCAGCAATACACCGGCAAGCGCTCGCCCTTCTACACCACCATCCGCTTCGCGGCGGACAAACAGGGGAAGCTTGCGGCCATGGAAACCGATTTTGACGTGGATCACGGTCCCTATTCGGAATTTGGAGACCTTCTGACCATGCGCGGCGTCCAGTTCATGGGCGCGGGCTACGACATCCCCAACATGCGCGGCGAAGGGCGCACCATCTGCACCAACCACGCCTGGGGGTCGGCCTTCCGGGGCTACGGCGGGCCGCAGGCCTTCCTGGCGACGGAAACCGCCCTGGACCAGCTGGCGGAAAAACTCGGCATGGACCCCTTGGAATTCCGCTTTAAAAACGTGTATCGCCCGGGGGCGACGAATCCGAGCGGCCAGACCCCGGATTCCTTCTCCCTGCCCAAGATGCTTGAAGCTTTGCGGCCCAAATACAAAGCGGCCCTTGAAAAGGCCAAAAAGGAATCCACTCCGGCCTTCAAGAAAGGCGTGGGCATATCCACCGGCGTATACGGTTGCGGCCTTGACGGCCCGGATTCCTCCCAGGCCTATGTGGAGATGCATGAAGACGGCTGCATCACCGTCGGCACCGCTTGGGAAGACCACGGCCAGGGCGCTGACGCGGGCGCGGTCGGGACGGCTCATGAAGCCCTGCGGCCCCTTGGCATAAGCCCGGACAAACTGCGCTTCACCTGGCCGGATACGGACAAGCCGGTATCCGGGCCGGCGGGCGGCTCCCGCTCCCAGGTGATGACCGGAGGCGCAATCCGCGTGGCCTGTGAAAACCTGCTCGCCGCCGTCAAAAAAACCGACGGCTCCTTCATGACTTACGCGGAGCTGAAAGCCGCCGGCAAACCGACAAAATACGAGGGAACCTTCTCCGTGCCCGGAGTGCCCAACGATGAGAAGGGCCAGGGCAAACCCTTCATGGTATATATGTACGGGGTCTATATGGCCGAGGTGACTGTGGAAACGGCCACCGGCAAAGTTGCCGTGGATCGGGTCATCAACATGCTGGACATCGGCAAAATCAACAACCGTCTGGTGGTGGACGGGCAGAACTGGGGCGGCATCGCCCAGGGCATCGGTTACGCCGTCTTTGAAGACTTTGAAGACATCAAGAAAGACGCGACCATGCTCGGGGCGGGATTCCCGACCGTCAAACAGATTCCGGACGACATCGAAATCATTTATTTCGAGGAACCGCGCGAATACGGCGTGTTCGGGGCCGCGGGCACGGGCGAGGTGCCTCTGTGCGGCATGCACCCGGCCGTGCTGAACGCCATCTACAACGCCTGCGGGGCGCGCGTAAAGCGCATCCCGGCCCTTCCGGAAAGGGTTCTGGAAGCCATGCCCCGGAAATAGGCGGAAAGTGACGCCGCGAAGCGGCGACAGCGGCCGCCGTGCCGCTGTTCAGATTTCCATGCGGAAATCTGTAAAATGACACATCTTATTTGGAATCCGAATAAGACCCGAAATTCGTCAGCCGGAAAGCTTGCTTTCCGGCTGACGATCCCGCATTATTCCGTTCCGGGCGCGACTTTCCATAAGGGGAAACGCTCGAAGCCGGTCAAGCATGGAACAGGCATTACTCCACGACCTCGAATCCAGATGCACCCAGGAAGAAGCGCCAGCCTGCCGGAGCATGTGTCCTTTGCATGTGGACGGGCGGGATTTCGCCCGGCTCATGCGCGAGAGCCGGCTTGACGAGGCCCGCGCCGTGCTGGAGCGTTCCATGCCCCTGGCCGGGCTTTGCGCCTTTCTCTGCCAGGGAGAGTGTATGCCCTATTGCCGCAGGGCGGAAGTAGACGCGGGCGTCAACCTGCCTATGCTGGAACGCGCCTGCGCCCTGCACTCCCGTCCGGGCAAAGTCATGCCCCTGCCCGCCTCGGGCAAAAGCGCGCTTCTCGCGGGGTCAGGTCTGTCTTCCCTCTGTCTGGCTTTTGAACTTGGGAAAAAGGGTTACAAGGTCAAAATCGTCCACACCGGGGAAGCGGGACTGGCCCTTGCCGCCGGCGCTTTGGATCTGCTGCCTCAAGGCGCTCTGGCCGAGGCGCTGGAGCGACTCATGGCCCTGCGCGTCAGCTTCGAGCGCGTGGACGACTTTTCCCCCGGTCTCTGCGCGGCCCTGCGCCGGGAAAACAAGGCAATCTACCTCGGGCTGGACGACCCGGCCCTTAACCTGTCGGCTTTCGGGGTTGAGAACCCCGGAGATACACTGACCCTGGAAACCGATATCCCCGGACTCTTCGTCGGCGGGGCCGGGCTTTCCTTCATCAGGGCCGCGGCGGCTGGCAAACGGGCGGCTGGTTCCATAACGCGCTTTATGCAGGGGGTCTCTCCCTCTTCGGCCCGCGCGGGGGAAGATGTCTATCCCACGAAACTCTTTACCGATCTCTCGAAGGTCCTGCCGGTTCCCCCGGTAGAGGCGGCCGACCCGAAAGCGCCCGCGCTTGTGGAAGCGGCGGCGGAAGCCGTGCGTTGCATCCAGTGTTCCTGTCTGGCCTGCGTGGAAAAATGCGCCTGGATGGCCCACTACGGCGCCTATCCCAAGCGTTACGCCAGGGAAATCTACAATACCCTGGCCATGAAGATCGGGCATCGCCGCGCCAATGCCCAGATTAACTCCTGCACCCTGTGCGGTCTTTGCGCTGCCGTCTGTCCTAACGGAGCGGACATGGGCAGGTTTTGCGCCGAAGCGCGAAAAGAGATGGTGAGCAGCCGCCACATGCCGGCCTCGGCCCATGAATTCGCTTTGGAAGACATGGAGTACAGCAACAGCCCGGAAGTGGCCTTCTACCGCCCCCAGCCGGGCCATGAACGCTGCCGCGCAGCCTTTTTCCCCGGTTGCCGCCTGCCTGCCTCCCTGCCGGAGCAGACCGCGAAGCTCTACGCCTTCCTCTGCCGGAACCTGGAGGGAGGAGTGGGCTTTTTTTTCCGGTGCTGTTCCATGCCCGCGAGATGGTCGGGCCGCCCTCTCCTGACAGCCTCCAGCGCGGCCGGAGTGCGTGAGGCCTGGGAAGAGGCCGGGCGTCCGGAACTGATCCTCGCCTGTCCCGCCTGCTCCCTTTTCTTTTCGGCCGAGCTCGCGGAGATACCGATCAAATCGCTTTGGGAAACCCTCGCCGCTCTCCCCCTGCCGGATACGGCCCGCGCCCTGGACCGGGTTCTGGCCCTGCACGACCCCTGCACGGCCAGAGACAGGCCGGCTCTCGCCGAAGCCGCGCGTTCCCTGGCTCTGCGCCTCAGGCAGAACACGGAAGAGTTGCCCTTAAGCCGCGGGTTTACCCGCTGCTGCGGATACGGGGGACTCTCCATCCTTGCCGGCCCGCAGGTGGGCGCGGAAATCGCCCGCAGCCGCCTTGGCGATACGGACAAGGACCTGCTCTGCTGGTGCGTCATGTGCCGGGAAAGTCTGCGCTCGGCCGGGATGCGCGCCCTGCATTTTCTTGACCTGCTTTTTCCCGGGGAGGAAGATGCGGCCGCCCGCCCCGCGCCGGGCATCTCGGCCCGGCAGGATGGCGCTCTTGCCTTTCGCCGCGCAATGTTGCAAAATTTCTGGAACGAAGAAGACGAGGCTGCCGACATGGAACCCATAGTTTTCCACATGGACGGAGAGGTGGCCGAAAAACTGGAAGCGCGCCGCATTCTGCGTTCGGACGTCGAAAAAGTGCTTTTGCACGCCAGGGGAAAAGGCGCGCAGTTCCGCGACCCGCAAAGCGGCCGCGTCTTAAGCTGCCTACGCCCCAAACAGGTTACTTTCTGGGTGGAGTACAGCGAAAACGCGGACGGCTCCTTTACCATTCACAACGCCTACTGCCACCGTATGCGCGTACCGGGAACCCCGGGCGAGGGGCTGCCGACGGCCGTCATTCTGGAAGGCTTTGACCCTCAAGGGGGCCGGGTGTGATACCAGTTTGCTTTCGAAGGAAGGTTTGATGAAAAACGAAAGCGGCGAGATACAGCCCGGCGGCTGGATCTGCGCGAACTGCGGCGTACCTTTGGAACTTCTGCCCGCGGACGCCATTTACATGGGCAGTTCCTTTCAGGTGGACCTGCCGCGTTGCCCGGCATGCGGGGTCACCTTCATTCCCCAGGAACTGGCCGAAGGGAAAATGCTGGAAGTGGAGAAACTGCTTGAAGACAAATGATACCGCGAAGCGGCGCAGGTCAGTCGAAAACCGCGTTTTCGGCTGACGGTCCTCCGCAGGGAAAAGTTTACTTTTTATCAGTAAGCGACACATGGCGCCAGCCGCCGACAGGAATGGATTATGGACGACACGCAGGCCATGTTGCTGGAATTGTACGGCAAAGGATACAGTTGCGCCCAGATTGTGATGATCGGGGGTTTGCGCCTTATGGGGAGGGAAAACCCCGACCTGACGCGGGCCATGGGAGGACTCGCCATGGGCGTGGGCGGAAGCGGCGAGGTCTGCGGCGCTTTGGCCGGGGCCGTATGCCTGCTTTCTCTGCATACCGGCAAAGGGTTGGACCACGAATACCCGCACCCGGATCACGCCCTGATCATGGACGAGCTTGTGGAATGGTTCCGCGCGGAAATACGCGCGGGCGGCGCGATTACCTGCGAGGCCATCCTGGACGCGCCGGACCGCGTTATGAGCGGACAGCTCTGCGGCAGGCTTATCTCCTCCGCCTGGACCAGGGCGTTGGAGCTTTTGTCGAACTACGGCATCGATCCTTGCCTTGGGCTGCCCCAGTCATGAAAACCCGGCCGGCGGCGACCGCGCCGGGGGTTCTGCGGCCAATCCCTGAAAGACAAAGCCTCTGCCCGGTCTGTTTAAAAACCTTGCCCGCCGAACTCGTGCGGCGCAAAGACAGCGTTTTTCTCCTCCGGAACTGTCCGGAGCATGGGGAATTCTCCGGTTTGATCTGGAAAGGGGAACCGGATTTCGACGCCTGGACGCGGCCAAGAGACACGCCGCCGCGCCTGCCCGCGGCGACGACCTCCGCCAGGGGCTGTCCCAACGACTGCGGTCCCTGCCCTGAACACAGGCAGAGGGCCTGTACCGTGCTCTTTGAGATTACCCGGCGCTGCAACCTGAACTGCCCGGTCTGCTTCGCCTCCTCCGGCGGGGCGCGGGCAAACGATCCGGACGCGGAAGACATCGGACAACGCCTGCATCGCATCCGGTCCCTGGCCGGGGAGGTTGTGCTGCAATTTTCCGGTGGGGAGCCGACCCTGCACCCTGACCTGCCGGAACTGATCAGGCGGGCGCGCGCTCTTTTTCCGGCCGTGCAGTTGAACACCAACGGCGTCCTCCTCGGGCAGGACGCGGATTTGGCCCGCATTCTGGTCGATTCCGGTCTGTCCTGGGTTTTTTTGCAGTTTGACGGCACGCAAGACGATATCTATGTGAAACTGCGCGGGCGGCCCCTGCTGGACGTCAAGCTTGAGGCCATACGCCGCTGCCGGGAAGCGGGGCTTCCCGTGGTTCTGGTTCCGACACTGGCTGCCGGGGTGAACGACAAGGACCTGGGCAACCTGTTGCGCCTTGGCCTTGCCCTGTCGCCGACGGTGCGCGGCCTGCATCTTCAGCCCATGACCCTGTCCGGGCGCAACCTGCCGGGACGGGAAAATCCGGACTTATATCTCACCCTGCCGGAAACATTGCAGGCCATTTGCGCGCAAAGCGAAGGGCTTGTGCGCCCGGAACACGCCTTTGCTCCCTGCTGTGAGCATGAGCGCTGCTCCTTCCATTTCCGCTACAGAAAAACACCTTCGGGCAGACTGCTTCCCCTGCGCGGGACGGAAGACGAATGCTGTTCCCCGCGTTTTGCGCCGGATGCCTGCTGTTCTTCGGCCGGAGAGGGCGGACGCGCCGAAGGCGGGTCTTACGCGGATCCGGCCGGCGCCGACGGCGCGCGCCGGGCTGTGGAGGCAGTCCGCCGCGCTTGGGAGAGAGGGGAGACGACAGGCGTAAGCGACGCGTTTGACGCCTTTATCGCCAAAGCGCGCTCGGAAATTTTCAGCATAACCTGCATGGCCTTTCAGGACTGCCGCAACGTCGAACTGGAGCGCCTGCGCGGCTGCTGCGTCTTCGTCTACGCCCACCCGGACAGGCTTATCCCCTTTTGCGCTTACAACATGACCTCCCTGGACGGAACTCCCCTGCACAGAACCGCCTGAAAAACGCGGCCCGCTTCACCTTTTCCGACGTCAATAATCCGAATTCCAAATCAAAACCGCATCCATACGGTGTTGATCCGAGCTTCCTTTACGGTTTGAGACCCCGGCCTTCAGGCCGGATAGCCCGCCCCCGCCCTGAAGGGCGGGGTATCCTTACGGGCGGAAGCTTGGGCGGGGTCCAAACCCCGTCCAGGCGCAAGACGCGCGGGCCTGAAGGCCCATGCTACCGTCTTGGTCTGGCGGCTGCGGCGGAGTCATCACAAAGCCGACGCCTTATACCCTGCGCCTGTCTGACCTTTACAGGTCTGACCTTTACAGTTGACCGTCCTGCCGTTGTGTGTAAAATACTCTCATCCCAAGCGGGATTGCAAGGACGCACAGACGATGAGCAGGACGGAAAAACCGCATACCCGCGCAGGGGCGATGTATTTCGACGCCAAAGACTACGAGCTTCTGCAAACGGTCAATGACTTTCTGGAGCGCGGCAAAGATTCCGGCGAGCAGGGCGAGCAGAGCGCGTTCTATTCCGTCCTGCATCCGCACGGCATAAAAGAACTCGCCCAATCCCAGGAAATCCGCGTGGCCTACGCTCTGGTCAACCTTCTCGACACCATAGAGGAAGGTCAGGCCCAGGAAAGGATCCGCGCCCTCCAATCCCTGCACACGGAAGTCCTTTCCGTTCCCGGAAGCTCCTTTCGCTACAACACCGGCCGGGTGCTCATCCAGATCATGAAAAGCCTGATCCGGGCGCACGGCAATACCGAGGAGCAACTCAAGCTGGCCCGCGATTTCCGGCGGGCTTCCACGGGGACGCGGCGCATAGTCAGACGTCTGTTGCGCCGCTATTACCTGCTGGAGATGCCGGAGCAATGGAATCAGGTGGCCTTTGACAACCACGTGCACGACGCCCACACCAAAGGCCGCAAATCTCCCACCCACCTGATCATGGACGCCTGGATCAAGGGTCTGCGCAAACTCGACGTGGTCTATTACAATTTCGTCGAGCCGGGCACCATCGCCGAAGTTTTGAAGGCCTCGGAGATCATGGGCATCAGGGTGCGCGTGGGACTGGAATTCCAGATCCGCTTCCGCAATCGCCTGCTCCAGCTTTCCTGGCAGCCGCGCGGTTTTCGCAGCCTTGCGGAAATACAGCAATTTTTTCTGGAAAAGCCGGCGCGGGAACTCATGAATATGGGTCGCGCCGCTTCCCTCTACCATCACCAGTACGTCCTGGCCCTGCTGGCCCGCTATAACGAGCGCCTGCGCTTTGAACTCGGAGAGCTGCATGCGGTCGGGCTTGCCGAGATAAGCGAAGAAGAACTGCTGTCCGCCGTGGGCAGCGGGCAGACTTCGCGCATCCACCTTGCCGAACTGGTCTTGAAGCACATCCACAACGCCTGGGTCGCCAAACATCCGCACGCGGAAGCCTGCGCACTGACCGCCGACCAGATCATCCGCGACTGGTTCAGCAAAGAAAAAAACCCCGATGTCCCCCTGCCCACCGATCCGGAAGAAGAGACGCGCCTGCCGGACATCATGCGCATCGAACCCGCCGCCTTGATAGAAATTCTCAGTTCCATCCGCAGCCTTTCGCACATCACACTGAACCTCAACAATCTGAACGTCGAGGACGTGCTGGAGCTTCTATACAGCGCCAAAGGCCGGATCACCCATCTGGAGATGTACAACCACAAAAACTACGAGGACGGCCGGATGGGCGATTTGGCGGAGATCAGCGCCCTGCAGGCGGCGATCAACGAAGGCAGCGCCGTGGCCTTAAAACGCCTGATCCGCAACATCATCTGCCGACGGGAATGCCAGGAGGGGGAAGATGACGCCCGCCGCCCGATTTTGCTGGATATCCTGCGCAATATATCAAAACTGCAGGACTATTACGCTGGCGCCCCCCTGGGAACGCGCATCGGCAGCGATTCCACCAGCCGCTCGGCCATGCTGCAAGGCATGGGCTTCGCCTTTATCGAAACCCTGCCCGCGCGCACACAACGGCTCCTGCTGAAAAAAGAATCCAATTACCGTTTCATCCCTTTCAGTCAGGCGCTGCACTACAAGGTTACATACAGCCTCAAACTGCACCAGGCCCTCGGGCTGCCCCTGACCCGCGCTTTGCGCAGGCTGCCCGGATTTTCCAACTTCGGCAAACTCAAACGCGCTACCTGGCAGGTGGATGAAAAAACCGCCCGTTATCGTAAAGACGCCAGAGACGTCGCCGCCATCGGGGGAATTTCACGCGAAAGAGCGCTTCCCTGCCCGGAACCGGCCGGCGCGGACCGTTCTCCCGGTCTGGCCTACCTGAACAGCACCCTGACCAATGTGCTGAAGGTGCTGGTCGGCTTTACCCTGACCGTGCTCACCTTCCAGTACACCCAATCCTGGCAGGTGCTGGCCTGGGGAGGGCCGATAATCTGGTTCGGCATCACGGGCTTTCGCAATATCCTGCAGGCCGTGATGGGCGGCGGGGGGCTGCGCCGTACTCCCCTGCTGCGCTGGAACGACTACCTGAGCTGGACGCGGCTTTGCGATTCCCTGCTGTTCACCGGCATTTCCGTGCCCCTGCTCGAGCTGGGGGTCCGCCTCGTCCTGCTTGAGGGCGTTCTGCGCATGAACTCCATTGACAACACCTTTATCTTCTATACGATCTTGAGTCTGATCAACGGACTCTATATATCAAGCCACAATGTTTTCCGCGGTCTGCCGCAGGAGGCGGTGATCGGCAACATTTTCCGCAGCGTGGCCGCCATTCCGGTATCCGTGCTTTACAACTGTGTGGCCCTGCAGGTTTTCACGAGCCTCGGCTTGCCCGTGTTTTATCTGACGCAGATGGCGACCGTGCTTTCCAAGCTGGCTTCGGACACCGTGGCCGCCATGATAGAAGGACTGGCCGACAAGACGGAATACCTGCGGCGGCGGCACTGGGATTACCTGGACCGTTTCAAGCAGCTTTTCGCCTCTTACGCGCGCCTGGAAGTGCTCATGCCTGAAGAGGACATGCTGGATCTGCTGCGCAGACCCAACGACCGGATCAAGGCGGCCGGACGCGAGGCGGAGGAATTGGAAACCACCATCATCATCAGCGCCCTGGACCTCCTGTATTTCTGGATGTTCCAGCCGCGGGCGCGCAGTACGCTCAAACGCCTGCTCCCGGACATGACGGATGACGAACGCGTCATTTTCGCCAATTCCCAGCTTATCCTCACCCGTGTGCGCGAAATAAGCCAGATGCTCGTGGACGGACTTATGGGACCGAACTTCGCAAGGCCGCTTGCCTTTTATCTGGCGAGACACGAGGAATATTTGAGAGACATGTCAGACCTCACGGGCGTGCGCCTGTTGGGAAACACCAGAAGGCTGAACGCAAAAATCTGATCAACCGGCGGAACAAACAACAAAGGAGAATCACATGTCAAACCTGCTTGACGGCATCAAACCCACTCTGCTCATGGGGCCCGGCCCCTCCTGCGTTTACGACGAAGTCTACGCCGCCCTCGGCAAACCGACCATCGGCCATCTGGACCCCTATTTCATAAAGATCATGGACGCGGTGAAAGAGGATCTGATGGCCGCCATCGGCACCGGCAACCACCTGACCATGCCCATGTCCGGCACCGGCTCCTCGGGCATGGAAACATGTTTCGTCAATCTGGTCGAGCCTGGGGACAAAGTGCTTATCCTGACCAACGGCGTTTTCGGCAAACGCATGGAAGACGTGGCCGGGCGCCTGGGCGCGGAAGTGGATTCCGTCCACTTTGAATGGGGCACTCCCGTGCTTTTGGAAGAAGTGGAGAAGAAGCTCAAGGGCAAAAGCTACGCCATCGTGGCTGTGGTGCATGCCGAAACCTCCACGGGCGTGCGCAATCCTGTCGCCGAGGTGGGCAGGCTTGTCCGGTCCTCCGGCGCTCTCTACCTTGTGGACTGCGTGACCAGCCTGGGCGGCATCCCGGTGCGCATGGACGAATGGGGCGCTGACGCCCTTTACAGCGGCACGCAAAAATGTCTTTCCTGCCCTCCGGGCCTCGCTCCCCTGTCCTTTTCCGATCGGGCCGTAAACAGGGTGAAGGCGCGTAAAAGCAAGGTGCCCAACTGGTATCTGGACCTGACGATGATTATGCACTACTGGGAAGGCAATACTCGCGCTTACCACCATACCGCGCCCATCAACATGATCTATGCGCTGTACGCGGCCCTGCGCCATTTTCTTGAGGAGGGCCAGGACAAGGCCCACGCCAGGCATCAGGATGCCCACGAACGCCTTGTCGCCGGTCTGGAGAAGCTCGGCATCTCCATGTATGTGGACAAAGCCAGCCGTCTGCCCATGTTGAACGCCGTGACCATTCCCCAGGGGGTGGACGACGCGGGCGTACGCTCGCGCCTTCTCAAGGAATACGGCATTGAAATCGGCAACGGTCTGGGAACGCTGGCCGGGAAAATCTGGCGCATCGGGCTTATGGGGCACACCGCCCGCCCGGAAAACGTGGACAGGCTGCTCGCCGCCCTTGCGTCATGTATAAAATGACGCGTTGAAAAGTTTACTTTTTAACGCATATATCAGTAAAACAAGAGGCTGTCCTTGGAAGCAATCTTGGACAAAAACCAGCTTCCCCGTCATGTGGCCATAATCATGGACGGCAACGGCCGTTGGGCCAAGTCCCGCAACCTCCCCCGCGCGGAGGGGCACCGGCGCGGCGCGCTGGCCGCGCGCGCGGCGGTGGAGGAATGTCTGGCCCTCGGCATCGCCGAATTGACGCTTTACGCCTTTTCCCGGGAAAACTGGTCCCGCCCGGCCGAGGAAGTGAACTTTCTCTTCAGACTGCTTGTGGAGTTCATCAACAAGGAGCTGTCCGCCCTGGAAACACAGGGCGTGCGCCTTATGGTCATAGGCGAAGAGGAAGGCTTGCCGGGTTACGCGCGCAAGGCCCTGACCCTGGCCCGCGAACGCACCGTGGGCAATTCCCGCATGATTTTGAATTTGGCCCTGAATTATTCCGGCCGGGAAGAAATCGCCAGGGCTTGCCGTCTGTATATGGAATCCGGAGCCCCCGCCGCCGCGTGCGATTGCGCGAGCCTGACAGGATATTTATATACAGCCGGCCGCCCTGACCCGGACCTGGTCATCCGGACCAGCGGCGAAAAGCGCATCAGCAATTTTCTGCTGTTCCAGACGGCCTACAGCGAACTGTATTTCTGTGATACGCTCTGGCCAGATTTTTCAGCCGCCGATCTGCACAAGGCCCTGCATGATTATGCCGGCAGGATACGGCGCTTCGGCGGCTTAACGAAACACTGATTGATTCCGGTGAGGAGGATTTGCCTCCCCACACTCCCCCGGCAGGGGGATGATTCCCCCGCACCCCCGGTTGATATTTATGTAGCGCGCGCTTGAAGTCCTTACGGCGGGCAAAGCCCCAACAACGCGAACCGACGGATTGCCGGAACCGGAAAAAAACTTGGAGGACTTTATGATCGGCGGCGGATATGCTGACAGGATCAGGGGATTTTTCCGGCGTTTTTCCCCGCGGGCGCTGTTCGCGAACCTCACTGTCCGGCCGGGTGGGGGACTTTCCCCAGGCATCGCCCGCATCGGCACCGCTCTGGTCCTGGCTCTGGTCTTTATTCCGGCCATCGCCCACGGGGGGCTGCCCATGAACCTGGCCCTTTCCGCCGTCGCCTGCGTGAGCCTGGGAGAATTTCTGGACATGCACGGCGGGCGGTGGCGCCTGGGCCGCAAAATAGCGGGGTTTGTCTTCTGCTTTCTCATTATCATGTCCCAGCTCCTCGGTCCTGTGGTAACCCTGCTCGCCGTCTCTCTCGTCATTTTGACAGCCGGCACGGTCTTTCTTCTGGATTTCCTGCGCGGCAACAGCGAGGCCAGGCTTGCGGATCATGCCCCGCTTTTTGCCGGCATTCTTTATATCCCGCTTGTCTTGCAGCTTGGCCTCTATCTTGCCCCGGCGGAGCAGGTGCTGGTGGTGCTGGCCGCGGTGGCCTCGGATACCGGCGGCTATTATATCGGCACGCGCTTCGGCAGGCACCGGCTTTGCCCCGCGATCAGCCCCCTGAAGTCCTGGGAAGGTTTTTTCGGCGGACTGGCGCTCTGTCTGCTGGTCTGCGCCGGCATGGGCGTTATGTCCGGGCATCTGGAATGGCGTTTTTTGCGTCTGCCGCTCTGGGTCTGGCTCATTGTCGGCCTTGTCCTGCATCTTGCGGCTGTCGCCGGCGACCTTTTCGAGTCCGCCCTAAAACGCAGCCTGCAACACAAGGATTCCGGCTCCATTCTGCCGGGGCACGGGGGGATGCTGGACCGCGTGGACAGCATTCTCGCAACGCTCGTCGTCTACATGCTGCTTCGCCTGATCGTGCGTCTGGCCCAAGGGTCTTAGCGCCGTGGTCGATTACATTTCAAGGCTTGACCGCGCGCTGGAAGCGCCGGAAGGCGGGGCGCGTTCCCTCGCCCTGCTGGGCAGCACCGGTTCCATAGGGCGTTCGGCCCTTGAGGTGCTGCGCCTGCATCCGGAAAAATTCCGCGTGCGCGCTCTGGCAGGGGCGCGCAACATAACCCTTCTCGCCGCCCAGGCCGCGGAATTCAGACCGGAGTATCTGGGGGTCATGGCGGAGGAGGACATCCCCCGGTTGCGCGGGCTTTTGCCTGCCGGATTTTCCCCGGTCATCCTTTCAGGCCGGGAGGGCTATGAGCGGATCGCTTCACTTGCGGAGGTGGAAATGGCGCTCACGGCCCAGACTGGCGCGGCGGGGCTTCGGGCCACCTATGCGGCGGCGGCGGCCGGAAAGATTATCGCTCTGGCCAACAAGGAGTCCCTGGTGCTGGCCGGAGGCGTTCTGCGCGCCGCCTGCGCCCGCAGCGGAGCGGTCATATTGCCCGTGGATTCCGAACACAACGCGGTTTTCCAATGTCTGGCCGGAGGGATCGCCGCCCGGCGGGGTGGGAACGCCCAGGCCGGCGTATCCCGGCTTATTCTTACCGCCTCCGGGGGGCCTTTTTGGGGAAAGACGCGAAAATTTTTGAGAACCGCCAGTCCCGAGCAGGCCCTTGACCATCCCACCTGGAGCATGGGGGCCAAGGTGACCATAGATTCCGCCACTCTCATGAACAAGGGGCTGGAACTCATCGAGGCCAGCCATCTCTACGGTCTGCCCATGTCGGCTCTGGAGGTCGTGGTGCACAGGGAATCCGTGGTTCATTCCCTGGTGGAATTTTGCGACGGCGCCCAGCTCGCCCAGTTCGGCCGGCCGGACATGCGCGTTCCCATCGCCTATTGCCTGGGGTTTCCGCATCGCCTGAGCAGCGGTCTGCCCGGCCCGGATCTTCCGGCTCTGGGCGCTTTGACTTTCGCCCGCCCGGATGCGGAGAATTTTCCCTGTCTCGCCCTGGCCCGCCGCGCCCAGGAACGCGGGCGGGGCTGCCCGGTGGTTCTGAACGCCGCGAACGAGGAGGCCGTCGCGGCTTTTCTCGCCCGCCGTCTGGCCTTCACCTCCATCCCTCTGGTCGTGGAGCGTTGCCTTGATGAGCATAGCAGGCGGATTGCGGGGGAGGCGGGGCGGAAAGACGGCCCGGATTTCGGCGGCCCCGATGCCGGGCGGATTGGCGCCGTGAGGCAAGACGCGCCGGATCAGTATGCTGACGCCGCAGGGGAACGCGCGGCTGTGGATGAAATTTTCGCCCTGGACGCCCGCGCCCGCGCCCAGGCGCAGGAAATCATCGAAAGTTTGCCTTTTAATTCAAAGCCCGCATAGAGTAGGCTTCTGCGCCGTCTGCGACAGGTCGTTTACGGCTCTCTGCTTTGACAAGGCGTCGCATTTTGCGATGACTTTGCGATGAAATAAAGCACAGCCATCTCGCGACCTCAAAGCATATTCACATAACATACTGAAATTTCACCTAAATTTTTTGTTGCTATTTTCAAATTTTTTGTTGCTATTTTTCATATTATACATTAAATATATTTATCCTTAAGTATCAGCAGCCGGCAAATTTCGTTACCTTAAAACATATTACACATAACATGCTGAAATTTCACCCTGGCAAGAAAAGTATGCGAGTCAGGCGCAAACGCGCCGGTTGGGATGGCGAATTTTTGGCTTCTGCCTTGGCGATGGAAATCCGTTGATTCATTCGATTGCCCTGCCCGCGGCAAAGATTTGCGTGGCAGCTCCTTGCCGGGTATGCTATAGCATTTTAACTTTGAGGTTATGCGGCTGACCCTTTCCGGCGGACGGCGCCGGGTGTGGATTGAAACACTATCAACGAGTTTCAGGAGGAAGTATGGCTGGTACCGCAACCATGCTTTATGCGCATCCTCAAGCGCATCCCCGGAGGGACGCCTGTCTTGACTGGCTGCAAATGATAACGGGCGCTTGTCTGGTTATTTTCATGTGGTGTCACATGCTGCTTGTTTCTTCGGTACTTGTGGGCCCCGCGCTCATGGACGCCATCGCCTGGTTTTTTGAGGCGACCTATCTGGTTCAGGCGGGAGGACCGGTCATTTTCGTCTGTTTCCTCGCCCATTTTATTCTTGCGGCTCGCAAAATCCCCTTCACCGCCGGCGATCAGGAAATAGCCTGGACTCACGCCAGGATGCTCCGCCACAGGGACACATGGCTATGGATGGTGCAGATGGTCACGGCCATGTTTATTCTGGTTATGGGAGCCATACATATGTGGGTTGTGCTCAACGATCTCCCCATCACCGCCGAGCGCTCCGCCGCCAGGGTGGCTTCCGGAGGGTGGCTCTGGTTTTATTTCATTCTGCTTCCCCTGGCCGAACTGCACGTCAGCGTGGGAGCATACCGCATCGGTGTGAAATGGGGTTTCATCTCCCGCCAAAACCGGCCCAAAGCCAAACGGATCGAACTCTGTATGTTCGTTGTGTTCATGGTCATCGGCGTGGGCACGCTTCTGGTCTTCAATCATATGGCAACCGTCTTATCCGCCGGCCGAGGCGTATAATTCCGGTTACTGCATGGAGGCAGTTTTGATTTGGAATTCGAATAAGGAGCAGCCATGCAAGTGCAATCCCATTATTCCGACCTGCTTGTCATAGGAGCGGGTCTTTCCGGTGAACGCGCGGCCGCCGAAGCCGCCGCGAAAGGATTTTCCGTTATCGTTCTTTCCATCGTTCCCGCCCGGCGTTCGCATTCTTCCGCCGCCCAGGGCGGAATGCAGGCTTCTCTCGGCAACAGCGTCATGGGCGAAGGGGATAGTCCCGACGTGCATTTCGCCGATACGGTAAAAGGTTCCGACTGGGGATGCGACCAGGAATGCGCCCGGCTGTTCGCGAACGGAGCGCCCATTGAAATGCGCCGCCTCGCGGCATGGGGTGTGCCCTGGAACCGGGTGGTCGCCGGCAGGAGCGTCTACTTCAAAGGCGGCGAAAAATTTGAGAAAGAAGAAAAAAAGGAAAAAGAAGGGCTGATCACGGCCCGTGCTTTCGGCGGAACGGCCAAATGGCGTACGTGTTACACCTCGGACGGGACGGGGCATGCGGTTATGTGCACGATGGACAACCGTTGCGCCGAACTCGGCATCACCGTGCTTGACCGCAAGGACGCAGTGGCGCTTATACATGACGGAATGGCCTGCACCGGAGCCGTTGTCCGCTGTATGCGCACGGGCGTTCTGGAGGAGTTCCGGGCCAAAGCCACCGTCATAGCCACCGGCGGACTCGGCCGCCTGTACAAAGCCACCACCAACGCGGTAATCTGTGACGGCGGCGGGCACATCATCGCTCTTGATACCGGCGTGGCGCCCATCGGCAACCCTGAGGCCATCCAGTTTCACCCCACCGGCATCGTGCCCACGGACATACTCGTCACCGAGGGATGCAGAGGCGACGGCGGCACACTGCTGGACGTCGATCAAAAGCGGTTCATGCATATCTACGAGCCGGAAAAGGCCGAACTCGCCTCGCGTGACGTGGTGTCGCGACGTATGACGGAGCATATGCTGGCCGGCAAAGGGGTGCCCTCCCCTTACGGGGAGCACCTATGGCTTGATATACGCCACCTGGGCGACAGGCACATTTCCACCAAGCTGCGCGAAGTGGATGAAATTTGTCGGCATTTTCTGGGTGTTGATCCTCGCAAGCAGCTTATTCCCGTCCGGCCGACGCAGCATTATGCCATGGCCGGAATACGCACCAATAAAGACGGCGCGGTATACGGCCTCAAAGGTCTGTTCTCCGTTGGCGAGGCCGCCTGCTGGGATATGCACGGATTCAACCGTCTGGGCGGCAATTCACTGGCGGAAACTGTCGTCGCGGGCGGGATTGTGGGCGCAAAAATTGTCGAATTTCTTCAGGGAAACGAAGTTGCCTTCAGCACCGCCCATGCGCGCGACGCCCTCCGGAAAACGGAAGAACGCGTCAACAGCGTTGCCACATGCGCAAACGGGCGTGAAAACGTCTACGCTGTGCGCGAAGAGATGCAACAGGCGCTCATGGACGGCTGTTTTGTCTTCCGCAACGAAGCCGATCTGCAACAATGCGTCGCGCGCCTGCAAAAAACCCTGGATCGCGCCAGACGCGTCGGTCTTGTGAGTGACGGCAAGGGCGTCTGCCATGAACTCTATTCCGCCCTGCGTATCGAAGGCCAGGTCAAGCTGGCGTTGATGATCGCCAAGGGCGCGCTGGAACGTAAAGAATCGCGCGGCAGCCATAACCGGGAGGATTACTCCGCGCGCGACGATAAGGACTGGCTGAACCGCACTCTCGCCTATTGGCGGGAAGGGGCAGACATGCCGGAACTTCTGTACGAAGACGCCAGCCCTGTGTTTGAACTGCCTCCTGGCGAACGCGGCTACGGCGGCGGCCGGATCATTCCCGCCGACCCGGCCTGGGTCGCCGCCCGGACGATAAAATAGAGCCGTTCACGAAAATCATAGCGCCGTATTCGCTACGCCGCGCCCGTACGCCCGGAGAAAAGCCGGGACGAAAGCGGAGGATTGCCGCCGGGCCGCGCGTACGACCGCTCCTGTGGCGACGGCATCAGCCGGGAGGAGTCTCCGATGGGTAGAAATATTCACTTTGAAATATTCCGGTACAATCCGCAGGATACCGCTTCCATACCGCGTATGCAGACATATTTCCTTGAGGAAACAATCAACATGACTTTGTTCATCGCCCTTACCAGGCTGCGCGAGGAGCAGGACCCTTCGCTTGTGTTCGACTTCTGCTGCCGCGCCGGCATTTGCGGCTCGTGCGCCATGGTGATCAACGGCCGCCCCGGACTGGCCTGCCAGACCCAGATCAAAAACATGCCCGGCCATATTTCTCTGCACCCCTTGCCGGTCTTCAAAATCATAGGGGATCTGTCTGTGGATACAGGCGTCTGGTTTCGGGAAATGTATCGGAAAACCGAATCGTGGATACACACCAGAGCAGAGGTTGATCCGACCCTGGAGGAAGCCAGAATGGACAACGCCGTGGCGGAGGAAATCTATGAGCTGGAACGCTGTATTGAATGCGGCTGCTGCATTGCCGCCTGCGGCACGGCCAATCTGCGGCCTGACTTCATGGGCGCGGCGGCCCTGAACCGCATCGCCCGTTTTATGATTGATCCACGCGATGAGCGTTCCGAAAGGGAGTATTTCGATATCATCGGCACGGATTTCGGCATATTCGGCTGTATGGGGCTGCTTGCCTGCGAGGATGTATGTCCCAAACAACTTCCGCTACAAGACCAGCTTGGATTCTTGCGGCGAAAAATGGGTTTTGCCGCCCTCAGGCAAATTTTCAAAACTTCGCGTCCGGCTTAGAGCGGTTCACGAATGAAACGAGTGAACCGCCCGGTAAGGATTTGCAGCGTAAATCCTTTAGATTCCCGGCGCCAATTTTTGCGATAAGAAAGGAAACGTCATGAAAACTCTATATTCCGATGCGATTGAGGATGCCGTAGCCAGGATGTGCATACATGCCAACCGCTATCTGCCCGAAGACGTGCAGAAATGTTTCGCGCGGTGTTCATCCGAAGAAAGCGTCCCGGCCGCCAAAGAAATCTTCCGTCAACTGGAGGAAAACTATACCCTGGCCGCGCGGACGGGTCTGCCCTTGTGCCAGGATACGGGGCTTGCCTGTTTTTTTGTGGAACTGGGTCAGGACCTGCATATTTTCGGCAAAAATATTCGAGAGGCCATAAACGACGGCGTACGAAAAGGGTATGACGAAGGCAGACTGCGCAAGTCGGCGTGTGACCCCTTCACTCGCGCCAACACCGGGGACAACACCCCTGCCGTCATCCATTTCGATATTGTGCCGGGGGATGCCCTGCGCATTTCTTTCATGGCCAAGGGCGGTGGCAGTGAAAACATGAGCCGTGTGACCATGCTCGCTCCCGCCGAAGGGTGGGAAGGGATACGCAAATTTGTGCTCCAACGGGTGGCGGAAGCTGGACCCAACCCATGCCCGCCGATCGTGGTGGGGATCGGTATCGGCGGCACCTTTGATTATGCGCCGGTACTGGCCAAAAAAGCGCTCCTGCGCAAACTCTGGGACAGAAATCCCGACCCCGGGCTGGACGCCAAAGAAAAAGAACTGCTGGCGGACATAAACAAGCTCGGCATCGGTCCCATGGGACTTGGCGGCCTTACCACGGCGCTGGACGTCAAAATAAACGTATCCCCCTGTCATATCGCCAGCCTGCCTCTGGCGGTGAATATACAATGTCACTCCGCGCGGCATGAGGAGGTTGAACTGTAATGGCCGAGTATCATATGAACGCGCCTCTTTCCGATGAGGACGCCGAAAAACTCCGTAGCGGAGACGTTGTCTTTCTTTCCGGAGTCATCTATACCGCCCGTGACGCGGCCCATAAACGGCTGACGGACTTGCTGGATCAAAACAGGGAATTGCCGTTTGATCTCAAAGGGGCGGTTATTTACTATGTAGGTCCTTCCCCTGCCCCGGAAGGGCGCCCCATCGGCTCCGCCGGCCCTACCACCAGCTACCGCATGGACTCATATGCTCCCAGGCTGCACAGCCTTGGCGCGAAAGCCAGTATAGGCAAAGGCAGGCGGAATGCCGAGGTGATCAATGCCCTGAAACAATTCGGAGGCGTGTATTTTGGAGCGACAGGCGGCGCCGGAGCCCTTCTTTCCATGCGCATTGCAGAGGCCAGGGTCATCGCCTTTGAAGATCTCGGCACGGAAGCGATCCGTGAACTGAAGGTTTCCGAATTCCCTTTGCTGGTCATCAATGATTCACAAGGCGGCGATTTGTATGTCACCCCGGACCGCAAAGCTGTCGGACTAGAACCATGTAACGCTTAAAACTA
>JAISZH010000136.1 GCA_031269345.1 Desulfovibrio sp.
GGTAGGCCATGCGCCACAGTTTCCCGCCGGACGGGGAAAGATGCAGATACAGGCCTCCACCGTCTGAATGTTTTTGCACTTTGGCGGCGGCCTTCAGGCCTCGCAAAAATGTGTCCGTGAGTTTCATAGTGATCTCTGGTTTTGAATTTTTGTTGGGCAAGGCCCTTGGTATTTTTTGCTGGTACCGGCGTCATGTAACCAGCACATACTGCCACATTTTTTGTCGTAACCCCCCCGCTCCCAACGCCCTTGTTTCGCAACAAAGCTGGTATCCACTTTCAACAGGTGTCAGACACCAACGGATATACCAACATTTTGTCGGTATGCCCATGGATTATTTTAGAGGACGTTAGACTAACTAATGTTACAAAAGTGAAGTCCCGCAAAGCTTTTTGGGCTTTGCGGGACTTTCTTAGATTTCTTTCTGGTGGAGCTGGACGGAATTGAACCGACGGCCTCTTGAATGCCATTCAAGCGCTCTCCCAACTGAGCTACAGCCCCAGCCTGTCTGTCGATCAACCCGGCTTTTTCGCAACCGCCCAGCGCGTAAGGAATTTCCCATCGCCGCGTGCACGCTTTCCGAACCTCAAGCCGCGTGAAATTTGTTTGCCTTTTTTTTCTCAAACTGTCAAGGTATCACCCATTAACTTTCTCTTCCCTGCAATATACGGACAACGCTGGATCATATGCGCATCCTGGTGATAGACGACAATAGCCATAGCCTGCAAAGTCTCTGCCTGATCCTTAAAGACCTGGGCCACGAGCCGCTTGGCGTGGAGAACCCGCTTGAGGCATTAAGCCTTGCCCGCGCGGAATTCTTCCCTCTGATCATAACGGATATCCGGATGCCGGACATTGACGGACTGGAACTCCTGGCCCGCCTGAAAAGCGACGCCCGCACCACCCTGTGCGATGTAGTGCTCATCACCGGGCACGGAGATATGGCCACAGCGGTGGACGCTTTGCGCAAAGGGGCCTACGATTACCTGAACAAGCCCATAAACGCCAGAGAACTGGCGGCGGTGGTGGATCGCTCTGCTGAACATCAGTCCTTGGTCATTGAAAACCGCGAACTGCGCGTCAACCTGGACCTCCGGGTGGCCGAGGCCGCGGCGGACCTCCGCAAGGATCTGGAAGAGGCCCGTCGCGCCCTGCGCGAAGTGGAAGGAGTGGGGATCGTTATCGCAGAATCCGCCGCCATGAGCCAACTCTTGCGCGACGCCCTGATCCTGCACGCCGAGCCTTCCGTCCCGGTGCTCATCGAAGGGGAAACCGGCACCGGCAAAGAAGTGATCTCCCGCTACATCCACAACGGCGACGGGGTGAACGATGCTCCCTTCCTGGGCATAAACTGCGCGGCAATCCCGCATGAGCTGTTTGAAAGCGAACTCTTCGGGCACGAGGGCGGCGCCTTTACCGGCAGCCGCGCGGCCGGAGCGCCGGGCAAACTTGAGCAGGCCGGCAAGGGCACGCTCTTTTTGGACGAGGTCGCGGAAATGCCGCTCAGTTTGCAGCCCAAACTGCTGCGCGTGCTTGAAGAACGCAGTTTTTTCAGGGTGGGAGGCGTGAAAAAACGCAGCTTCAACGCCCGTGTCATTTGCGCAGGCAACCGCAACATGTCCAGAATGGTGGAGAAGGGATCCTTCCGCCGCGACCTGTACCACCGTCTGCGCGTGGGACATCTTTATATTCCGCCGTTGCGCGACCGCATCGAGGACATCCGGGCTCTGTCCGAGCATTTTCTGCTGCGCGAGGCAAGGCGCAAGAAAAAAAATTTCAAGGGCCTCGCGCCAGCATCCCTGGAAGTGCTGCTGCATTATCCCTGGCCCGGCAACGTGCGCGAACTGGAAAACACCATTGAGCGGGCTGTGCTGATGCACGACGGGGAGCTTTTGCTGCCGGCCCATGTGAGTTTCCTTTATCAGACACCGCTTGAGGCCTCTGAGGCGCCATTTTTTTCGGACTACGCCGCGGAGAAAGCCTCCCCTGCGGAAAGCGCCTCCAACATCTCCACATGGGGCGGACACAGGGAGGGCGGCCGGGAAACGCGGTTTGATTTGCGCAATGGTATCGTGGTTGATTTGCCGGATACACCGGTAAATCTGGACGAACTGATAGACGCGGTTGTACGCGTGGCCTTGGAGCGTTTTAACGGGAATAAGAGCAAGGCTGCGGAATACCTGGGCATATCTCGCTTTGCCCTGCGCAGGCGGATGCAGGCGATGGAGGATGCGGCGGCGCGGAACAGGTGATGCCCTTTGCCTTCCGCGCCGGCCTTACGCGGGCGGAGTTCGCGGCTGCCGCAAAGCGCGCCGGATCACCTCAGTTCGCCAGTACGCTGTAACATTTAAAAATGCGTATCGAGCAAGGAGGCGTACTCTAGAGCAGTTCACGAATGAAACGAGTGAACTGCCCGGCAAGGATTTGCGGCGCAAATCCTTGCCGCGAAACAGGAGCAGGCGGGCTTTGCCCGCCGTAAGCGAACTGTTTCAAACGTTAATTGCTCTAAAAAACAAAGGAACGGTCAGAGCCGTTCCTTTGTGCTGAAGATATCGCGGCGCGATTTGCAAGTGGGGCGCCATCGGCTTTTTCTTGGCAAAACGGCGCTGGAACGCCGTTTTGCCCGGATATGCAACGGCGTATCAGGAGGAGGTTAATACGTCGCCGCTTGTTTGCACTTAGCTTGTCTCAACAGTACGAAACACTTTGGTATTAGCAACAAGCGTGCCACAAAATATGGTAAGTATATACAGGATATTAGAAATAGCAGTGGGAGTCTTTTGCACATCTTTTGCATATTTGTGCAAAATATGCGGGCGCGGACTGCACAAATTGTGCCGCTTTGCACATCCGCGCATCCACTATAGGATTTTCAAGAAAACACTGAGTTATTCCAGTGAGGGGGCTTTGCCTCCTCACACTCCCCCGGCAGGGTTTGGGCGGAGGCCCAATTAATCAGAGTTTCCTCAACTTTACAGATTTCCGCATGGAAATCTGAACAGCGGCCCGAGAGGGGAAGCGCGGAATCAGGACCGTAAAAACACCTGCGCGGGGAAGCGGGCCATGAAAGATGAGCTTGGTTGTTTCAAGGCCTATGACATTCGCGGCCGGGTGCCGGGCGAACTGAACCCGGGGTTGGCCCGGCGCATCGGCTTGGCCTTTGCCGAGGAGTTCGCGCCGGGGACGGTTTGCGTTGGCTATGACGCCCGTCTGTCAAGTCCGGATCTGGCCCTAGCCCTGCAGGACGGGCTCCGCCTTGGGGGCGTGGACTGCGTGGATGTTGGCCTGTGCGGCACCGAGGAGGTTTACCACGCCACCTTCAGCCAAGGTTTCGGCGGTGGCGTCATGGTCACGGCCAGCCACAACCCGGCGGATTGGAACGGCATGAAGCTGGTGCGCGAGCAAGCGATCCCGATTAGCGGGGACAGCGGCCTGCTGGCGTTGCGTGATCGCGTCGCGCGCGGCGGCTCGTCCGGGGCCGGGCGGCGGGGGCGCAGGCGAGAAGCCTCGTTCAGGGCCGAATATGCCGCTTTGCTTCGTTCCCTTGTGGGCGCGGACAGGGGCGCGACGTTACGCCCTCTGCGGATGGTGGCCAATATCGGCAACGGTTGCGCCTGGCCGGCCTTGCGCGCGATTGCCGCGGGACTTCCCGGAACCGTTATCCCACTGTACGAGCGCCCGGACGGAACTTTTCCCAACGGGGTGCCCAATCCTTTGCTGCCGGAGAATCGGGAGGCCACCTCCGCCGCCGTGCGCGCGCACAAGGCGGACCTCGGTCTGGCTTTTGACGGCGACTTTGATCGCTGCTTTTTCTTTGATGAAACGGGCGCTTTTGTGGAAAGTTATTACCTGGTCGGGCTGCTGGCCGCGGATTTGCTCTCGGACCATCCGGGCGAGCGCATCCTGCACGATCCGCGGCTTGTCTGGAACACCCGCGAGATGGTGGAAGAGGCCGGCGGAGTGGCGATCGAGGGAAAAACCGGCCATGCTTTCATGAAAGAGCGGATGCGCGCCGAAAATATCCTCTACGGGGGAGAGATGAGCGGGCATCACTATTTCAGGGATTTTTGCTGGTGCGACAGCGGCATGCTCGCCTGGCTGACGCTCTGGAGGCTTCTTGGCCGGAACGCGAAGTCTCTGGGTGTGCTTTTGGCGGAACGAATACGGCGTTATCCGGTCAGCGGCGAGATAAACAGGAGCGTGGCCGATGTGGCGGCCGTTCTGGAAAGGGTCGAAAAGCGCCACGCCTCCGGTGCCTTGTCCGCAACTTACATAGACGGACTGAGCATGGACATGGGGGACTGGCGCTTCAACCTGCGCGCCTCGAACACCGAGCCCCTGCTGCGCCTCAACGTGGAAAGCAGGGGCGATCCGGAACTCATGGCGGCTAAACGGGACGAACTGCTGGCCATTATGGTTTGATACAAAATTCTTTCGCGGAGCAAAATGGATTTGATACGCATAAACAGGGCGCTTGCGGCGGCCGGGGTCTGTTCGCGCCGCAAGGCCGACGATCTGGTGCGCGCCGGTCTGGTGGCCGTAAACGGCGCGCCGGTCCTCAAACCGGGTCTCGGCGTTGACCCGTTGAAGGACAAGGTAAGCGTGCGGGGACGCGACATTGACCTCTCATCCGTCTCCGGAGAAGGTTCCCGTATCTGCCTGATGCTGCACAAGCCGGCGCAGGTGGTGAGCACGGTCAGCGACCCGCAGGGCAGACCCACGGTCATGGACGGCCTGCCCGGAAATCTCGGGGAAAAGCGTCTCTATCCTGTCGGACGCCTGGATTACTTTTCCGAAGGACTTATCCTGCTGACGGACGACGGCGCTTTGACCAACCGTCTCACCCACCCGCGCGGCCATCTGCCCAGGCTTTACCGGGTGGTGCTGCGGGAGACGCCGGATGCGGCCGCGCTGGACCGCATGCGCCGGGGCATGACCCTCAGCGAAGGTGAAACCCTGCTGCCCGCGCGGGTAAAATCCTTATCGCCGAATATCCTGGAAATCACCGTGCGCCAGGGAGTGAACCGCCAGATCAGGCGCATGTGCCGCGACTTGGGCTTGACAATACTTTCGCTTTGTCGCACAGGTTTTGGACCTCTGCGTTTGGGCGATCTGCCGCGCGGCGCCTGCCGTCCGCTGAGCGAAGAGGAGATGGAAGACCTGCGGGCGGCCGCGGGATTGCCCCGCGCCCCGGGAGCAGGATGAAAGGTTTGCGCCGCTTCGCGGCGACAGCGGCCACCGGGCCGCTGTTCGGATTTCCATGCGGAAATCTGTAGCCGCGTAAAAAAACAGACTGTCGATGGGAAATAATTCTGTCGATGGGAAATAATTCTTGCGGAATTCACGTGCTTTTGCTAATTTTATTGATCAGGTGAAAGATCAACTTTTCACTGCGGGCTTCTCAGCCGGAAGACATGGTTTCCGGCAGACTTATGCCGCTATGCGGTTTGATTGAATTTGCGCAGAAAACTGCGTCCATGCGGTGTAGAACATCAAATAAGGGTGGAACCAGGATGAAAAACCCCACGCTCGGGCATGGTCAGGAAGCCGCGCACATGGAACAGGTGCGAGACCTTCTTTTCGGCTCCCAGCTCAAAGATATGGAAATTCGCTTCCAACGCCAGGAAGAGCGTTTTTCGCGCGAGATCGGAGACTTGCGTGACGCGCTCAAATCCCGCCTGGATTCTTTGGAAAATTTTATGAAAAGTGAGAACGCTTCCCTTTTGAGCCGGCTGCAAAAGGAGGAGGCGGAGAGGGAAAGCGCCCTCAAAGACGAACAACGCGAGCGTTCGGACGCCATAAAGGCCGAGCGGCATGAACGTTTTGAAGCGATAAAGGCCGAGCAGCGCGAGCGCGCCGAATCTCTGGCCCAACTGGCCAAGGAACTGGCCGGGACGGCCGATGCCTTTGAACGAAAAATTACTAAAGTTTCCAATACGTTAGATGAAACAGAGCGCGAACTGCGTAATCTGCTCCTGTCCGAAACGGGCGCGCTTGCCGCGAAAATTGAAGAACGCTACCAGGACGCCCTGAAAGTGATCTCCAATACCGCGGCCCAGATACGCTACGACATGGTCTATCGCTCCAGTTTGTCCAGCATGCTCACGGAAGTCGCCGTCAAACTATCCGGCCAGTGGACAATGGATATGGGGCAGCTCCTGCCCGGGGATTCTCCCGTTATAGATCCTGGCGTCCCTCCGGACGAGTCCCGGCATGGGTGATTCGACCGATCTTTCGCCTTTAACCGGAACCTGCCTCCAATCTCCCGAAGGAGAAGCCGCGCCGCCTCAGGATGCGCCGCTTACGCCTTCCTCCGGGGAGAGCGCCGAAAACGCGGAACTGGCCCGTCTGCGCTCCCTGCTTTTTCAGAGGGAGATCGACCTGATTGCCAATCTGAACGGGCAACTGGCCGATTCCAAGGTCCAGACCGAGAAGGTGGCTTCAGTCATTGCCGAGGCGTTGGCGGCGCGCGCCGCCAAAGACGACCGTTTGCGCATCTCCCTTGAGCCGGTGGTGGAAAAAATCATTAACGGCTATCTGCGCGCCAGTCCCCATGAGTTCGCCAATGTTTTTTTCCCTGTCATGGGTCCGGCCATCCGCAAGTCCATCGGGGAATCCTTCAGAGGCATGCTGCAGGGCTTCAGCAAGACCATGGAAATGTCCTTTTCCTGGCGCGGGCTGCGTTGGCGGATAGACGCCATGCGCACCGGGCAGTCCTTCAGCGATATAGTGCTTATGCGAACTCTGGTTTACAGGGTGGAGGAGGTTTATTTCATCCACAGCGCCACCGGCATTACCCTGATACACGAGGTGAACGACGGGGTGGCCGCTCAGGATGAAAGCATGGTTGCCGCCATGTTGACCGCCATTCAGGATTTCGTGCGGGACTCTTTCGCCGTCAGCCGGGAAGGGGAGCTTGAGTCCCTGCAGCACGGCGAGCATGTGATCATAGTGGAAAAGCAGCCTGCGGCCTATCTGGCCTGTATCGTGCGCGGCTCCCCCCCCCTTGATTTCCGCGGGCAGTGCCGCGACTGCCTGTATCGGCTGCTTGTGAATTATGCCGATGAACTGGAAAAATTTGACGGAGACGCGGCGCCCTTCGAATCCGGAAAGATTCTGCTCACGCAGTTGCTGCAGGCGCACTTTGTGGATGACGAGCGCGGCGTCCCCGGGTGGACAAAGGCCCTGATAGCGGGCCTTCTGATGCTGGGCGCGGCCGGCTTCGGCTATTACCAGTACCGGGAGCATCTGGCGGAAAAAGCGCGTCTGGTCATGGAGGAAAATAAACGGACCCTTGAGGAAAGAATCCTGGCCGCGGAGGAAAACCGGCAGGCGGCATTGCGGGCGGTAGCGGCCGCACGCTGGAAAGGTATTGACGTTTTGCGCCGTGAGCCGGGCCTGGTGGCCGTTAATGTCCGGCCCATGGACTTTGCCCCCTGGGAAGTCACCTGCCTGAAGGACGAGCTGGCCAGAACCCCGGATGCCGCGTTGCGCGCCGAAGGGTATGACCCGGCATGGTTTTCTTTCACCCTGCTTCCGGACGTATCCCATAATCAGGATATTGTGCGCCGGCGCGTGGAGGCGGCCATAGATCCCCCGCCGGCGGTGGCGATGCGCTTTGGCGATGACGGAACCCTGCATTTGTCCGGGGACGCCCCTATGGAATGGATTCTGGAGGCGAGGCGCAGGGCACTGGCTCTGCCAGGCGTGAAAAGCGTGGACGTACGCGAGGTTTCCGACCCGCGCATGGGGAGGCTTGCGGCGATGACCAGGGAGGTGGAGGGCATCAGCGTGGAGTTTCCCCAAGGCAAAGATATTCCCGTGCCCCAGGAAATGCAGAAGCTGAACGCCGCGGTGGATACCCTGGCGGAACTTGAAAAGCTGGCCGCGGGCATGGGCATATCGACCTCTCTGACAGTCTACGGGCACGCCGACGCCACAGGTTCGGAGAAGCGCAATTATGAAATCAGCCTGGCCAGGGCCAGGACCATCGCCGCCATGCTCTACGCCCGCGGCTCCTCCATGCCTATATCCCTTTACGGTATGGGCGCGGACTACGCCAACCGGGAAGGCGGCCTTGAGAATCAGGCCAGCCGGCGTATAGAGCTGCGCGTGCATCTGACCCAGACAAGACCGGCTTCGCTGGAAGGGATACCCCACTGATATTGATACCCGCATTGGAAAGTAAACTTTTCCCTGCGGAGGATCGTCAGCTGAAAACGCGGTTTTCGGCTGACTTGCGCCGCTTCGCGGCGACAGCGGCCGCTGGGCCGCTTTTACGGATTTCCCTGCGGAAACCTGTAAAAGCGGGGTATCAGGCGCGGCATCAGCCTGTTTCTCTGGTCACGCGGAATTCCACGCTCGGGTAGCGTTCTTCCGCGGATTCCAGCTTCCAGGGATTTGGGGCCAGGTAGGCCAAGGCGCCTTCAGCGTCCATGGCCAGATCCTGGCGGTAATAATCCGCAAATTCCGCGAAGGCCGCCCGATCTGCGCTTTGCACCCAGCGCGCGGCGCTGACGCCGGTTTCCTCATAGGACGCGTCTACCCCGTATTCTTCGGCCAGGCGGGAGACCATCACCTCAAACTGGAGCAGGCCGACCGCCCCCAGGATGTAGTCGTTGCCCTCAAGCGGACGGAAAAGCTGAACCGCGCCCTCCTCCGCCAGTTGCGCCAGCCCCTTTTGCAGTTGTTTGGTCTTCAGCGGATTGCGCAGGCGCACGCGACGGAAATATTCCGGAGCGAAACTGGGGATGCCGGTGAACTTCAGGAAATTTTTTTCCGTGAAAGTGTCGCCGATCTTGATGGTTCCGTGGCTGGGCAGACCGATGATGTCGCCGGGGTAAGCGGTTTCCGCGCCGCTACGCTCGCGGGCCATGAAGACCGCGGCATTGGAGACGGCGCTTTCTCTGCCGCTACGGTGGTGTTTCAGGCGCATGCCGCGCGTGAAGCAGCCGGAGCAGACGCGCATGAAGGCCATGCGGTCGCGGTGCGCCCTGTCCATATTCGCCTGGATTTTGAAGACCACCCCGGAAAACTCCGGTTCCTCCGGGCGCACCAGACGGACCTCCCCGTTTTCCGTGCGGGCGGGGCGGGGGAGAGGCGCGGGGGCGAAGGAGACGAAGGATTCCAGAAGCTCGCGTACCCCGAAATTGTTCAGAGCGCTGCCGAAAAACACCGGAGTCTGTTCGCCGGACAGGTAGCGCTCAACCGAGAAAGGCGTTCCGGCCGCTTGCAGGAGTTCCATGTCGGCGCGCAGGTCCTCCGCCTGATCCCCGAGATAGGTGTCGAGGCGTTCGTCGTCAAGGCCGCGGATCACGACCAGAGCTTCCTGTATTTTTTCGCCGCGCGCGGATGAAAAGAGACGCAGTTCCCCCTTGCGCAGGTCATAGGCCCCTTTGAATCCGGAGCCCATGCCCACAGGCCAGGTCAGTGGGACGCATTCCATGCCCAGACGGCTTTCAATGTCGGCCATGACCTCAAGAGGCGCAAGCCCCTGACGGTCGAGCTTGTTTATAAAGGTGACGACGGGCGTCTTGCGCATCCGGCAGACGTCCATGAGTTTTTTGGTCTGGGCCTCGACGCCTTTGGCGGAGTCCACGACCAGCAGAGCGGAATCCACCGCCGTGAGCACGCGGTAAGTATCTTCGGAAAAATCCTGGTGCCCGGGGGTGTCAAGGAGGTTTAACTCGCAGCCGGCATAGGTGAAGCTCATGACCGAAGTGCTTACGGATATGCCGCGTTTTTTTTCCATGTCCATCCAGTCTGAGGCCGCATAACGCGAGGCTTTTCTGGCCTTGACCGTGCCGGCCAGCAAAACCGCTCCTCCGAACAGCAGCAGCTTCTCGGTCAGGGTGGTTTTCCCCGCGTCGGGGTGGCTGATGATGGCAAAGGTCCGGCGGCGGGCTATTTCCCGGAGTAAAGCGGTGGAATCGGCGGCGGGCATAATTTTTTTTTCCACTGGGCTGCCGGGGCAGCACAGGCGTGACATCTCACTTGGGATTTGCGTGGGTCAGGGCGGGTTTGGCTTTTGCGGATTTGGCGGCCTGCCCCCTGGTCGGCGCGGCCCGCCCCTTGGCAGGCGCGGTTTTCCCTTTGGCCGGCGCGACTTTTTTGGGGCGTTGGCTGGAGGCGTGTTTGCCGGCCGCGGCCTTTTCCGCCTTTACGGCTTTGCCTTTTTTTGCGGGTTTCGCCGATGCCGCCTTTTTCCCGTCGGCTGCCCTGGCCGGGGTCTTTGCCTGCGCCCTGAGCTTTTCCTGGTAAGCGGCGAACATGGCTTTTTCGCTGCCGTCGCGCGGGACGCGGCGCGCCCCTGCGAAGCGGCTGGCGTAATATTCTTCATCCAGCCGTATTTCTTCAACCGTCCTGCCTTGTGAAGGGCTGTGTATGAATTTGCCTTCGCCGGAGTAGATGCCGGAATGCCAGCCAGTGCGGCTGCGGCGATCTCTGAAGACCACGATGTCGCCGGGCTGCAGTTCTTCTTTCTTTTGGATGGGAATGCCGAACTGGATTTGATCCCGTGCCCGGCGCGGCAGATTGACGCCCACCTGGGCATAGGACCAGCTCACGAGTCCGGAGCAGTCAAAGCCGGTTTCCGGTGAATAACCTCCGAAGCGATAGGGCGCCCCGATATTCTTGCGCGCGGCGGCCACGACATCGGTTTCGGTCCGGTCAGGGGCGGCGCTGTCAATATTTTCCAGTTGCAGGGTGGAGCAGGAAGCGCCGAAGAACAGGAGAAAAGCGGCAAGGACGAGGGAGGCGGGCCGGAGAAAGGCGCGGCGTGGGGCCGCGCAGAAAGCGCCGTTCCGCGTGTTTTGTTCTTTCATAAGTAAGATCGAATTCTGCTGCCGTTTTTACGGCGAACGGCGCGGCATCAGCCGCGCCGTTCGTTGAAGTCTGTGGAAGCCGGCTCGCCCTAGGCGAGAATGTTGCCGGCAATGACCATACGCTGCACTTCGCTCGTGCCTTCGTAGATTTCGGTGATCTTCGCGTCACGCATGAAGCGCTCCACCGGGTAGCTCTTGGTGTAGCCTATGCCGCCGTGTACCTGCACGGCTTTGGTGGTCACCCACATGGCGGCTTCGGCGGCGAACAGCTTGGCCATGGCGGCCTCCAGGCTGAAGCGGGCGCCGGAATCTTTCACGCGCGCGGCCTTGTAGGTGAGCTGGCGCGCGGCTTCAGTGCGCACGGCCATATCGGCGAGTATCCACTGGATGCCCTGGTTTGCGGAAATGGGTTTGCCGAACTGCTGGCGCTGCTTGGCGTATTCAATGGCCGCTTCAAGAGCGCCCTGGGCAATGCCGAGAGCCTGAGCGGCAATGCCTATGCGTCCTCCGTCAAGGGTCTGCATGGCGATCCCGAAGCCTTTGCCTTCCTCGCCGAGCAGGTTCGCTTTGGGCACCTTGCAGTCTTTGAAGATGATTTCGGTGGTGGAGGAACCGCAGATGCCCAGCTTGTCTTCCAACTGGCCCACTGCGAAGCCGGGGAAGCCTTTCTCGACGATAAAGGCGGAAATGCCTTTGAGACCTTTTGATTTGTCCGTCATGGCGAAGATAATGAACGTTTCCGCCACGCCGCCGTTTGTGATGAAGACCTTGGCACCGTTCAGCACGTAGTAGTCGCCTTCCAGCTTGGCCTCGGATTTCTGCGAAGCGGCGTCTGTGCCGGCGCCGGCCTCGGTCAGGCAGAAGCCGGCGAGTTTCTTTCCGCTGGCCAGATCAGGCAGGTATTTGGCCCTTTGCTCTTCCGTTCCGAATTTCAGAATCGGGAAGGAACCCAGGGAAACATGCGCCGAAAGGATGACCCCGTGTGTCGCGCAGACGCGCGAAAGTTCTTCCACGGCCAAGATGTAGCTGAGGGTGTCACTGCCGTTGCCCTTGTACTTTTCGGGAATGGTGAAACCCAAAAAGCCCAGTTCCGCCATGCGTTTGGTGGTCGCAGCAGGGAATTTGTGTTCTTTGTCGATTTCCGCTGCAATGGGTTTTACTTCTTTTTCCGCGAATTCCCTGACCATGTTTTTGATGAGTTGTTGGTCTTCGGTAAGCAGGCTCATTTTTTCCTCCAGAACTAATTGCCGTTGGTGTTCGGGTTCTCGCGGGACACCCTCCCGCGCGAACGCTATCTTCATTTAGACTATTGCATACAATCCGTCCTCTGGCAAGCCGTAAACCGGATAAATTTGCAGCGCTGGCGGAAATTACGGATTTCCGCATGGAAATCTGAACAGCTACCCGGCGGCCGCTGTCGCCGCGAAGCTGCGCAAGTCAGTTGAAAACCGCGTTTTCGGCTGACCTGCGCCGCAAGGTTGACTTTTCAATGCGGGCGTCAATACTCTTTGCCGGCAAGTTCGGCCTCCACAACGCTCAGATTTTCAAAGAGCCGTTCCGCCAGTTCTCGCGTCGCGTGAAATTCCTTCAGCAGGGCGGCTGTCTTTGCGGAGTCCGCGCAGGTTTCCGGCAAAGCCAGGAGGCGTTCCGTCCCGTCCTGGCGTGCAAGAGCCTCTTCAAGCTCCGCCTCCAGGCGCGCGCGTTTTTCAAGCATCGGTTTGGCCGCCCTGGCCTTTGCCTTGCGTTCTTCCGCCTCCCGGCGTTTTTTTTGCTTTTGCTCCTCTCTTCCGAGGCCGCTGACCTTTGAAATCTCGCCGCGGCGCAGTTCAAGGGCGCGGGCGTTTTCCTCCTGTGTCCTCTCCCGTCTGTAGGCGGCGTATTCCTCAAAGCCGCGGCTGAAAATTTCAAAACCCGTCGGAGCAAGTGCCCAGATCTGGTCCGCCGCCCTGTTCAGCAGGTGCCGATCATGGGCCACCATAAGCGCCGTGCCTGGAAAGCCTTCAAGGGCTGCCAGAAGGGCCTCGCGGCTTTCCAGATCCAGGTGGTTGGTGGGTTCGTCCAGAATCAGGAAATTGGCTCTGGCCAGAAAAAGTCCGGCCAGAACCAGGCGGCTTTTTTCCCCTCCGGAAAGGCCGCCCACCTGCCTTTCAAAAAAATCGGCGCCCAGCATGAAGAGGCCGAGGATGCTCATCAGTTCCTCTTCCGTGGTGCGCGGATCGGAAAGCCTGCGGATCTCCCCCAGCACCGTGCCCGAGGGGTTTAAAGTATCAAGGCGGTGCTGGGAAAAATAGGCGCACCTGACATGCGCCCCCATGGCTATGGTACCGGATTCCTTCTCCAGTCGCCCGGTAAGAAGACGCAGAAGGGTGGACTTGCCGCAGCCGTTCGGGCCTGCCAGACCGATTTTCTGCCCCCGGTATATGTTGAATGAAAGTTTGTCCCACAGGCGCTTTCCGTCCGGGAAGGCAAAGCGCAGGTCGGAAACCGAGAGCACCGTCCTGTCCGATTCCGCGGGTCTGGGCCATTTGAAGCTCAGTTCCCGGCGACGTGGCTCCACCCGCAGTCCATCCAGTTCTTTTTCCAGTCTGCGGGCGGCGCGCTGGTGCGAGGCGGCCTGCCGGGCTTTGCTGGCTTTGGCTTTGAAGCGGCGCACAAAATCCATCTTGCGCTCTATCTCTTCCTTTACCCTGGCCTCTTCGCGCACCCGGCTTTCCTCAAGTTCCGCCTGCGTTTCCAGAAAAGCGCTAAAATTCCCCTTCCGGAACACTGCCTTGCCGTTGCCGGTGAGATAGAGCAGGTGGGTGCCTACCTTGTCCATAAAAACCCGGTCATGGGCCACAAACACCAGCGCGCCCCGGTAATCGCGCAGGAAATTTTCCAGCCACTCCACCGCTTCCAGGTCCAGATGGTTGGTTGGCTCGTCCAGGAGCAGGATGTCGGACCCGGCCGTCAGTACGCGCGCAAGCTTCGCCCTCTCGCGCATACCTCCGGAGAGCTCGCAGAGCTTCATCCCCCATTTGTCCTCGGACAACCCCAGACCGGAGAGGGCGGTCTTGGCGAGGTGCTCCGGGTTGTAACCGTATTTCAGTTCCAACTCGTGCTGGCGGGCGGACAGGCGCAAAAGCGGGGCCGCATCTCCCTCACGCGCGGCCGCGTCCCACTCAAGCCAGAATTCGTTCCAGTCCGGAAGGTCCTGCAGGACAAAGGAAAGCAGCGGGATTGACAGGCAGTCCTCGCCAAGTTCCTGTTCAACGTAACCGAGGCGCGCGCCGCGTCCGGCGCTTACGCCGCCGGAGTCCGGGTTCTCCTGCCCGGAGAGGATGCGCAGCAGCGTGGATTTGCCGCCCCCGTTCGGCCCGCAGACGCACAGACGCATCCCGCTTTGAATCTCCAGGGAGAAACCTGTGAAGATGTCGCGGTTGCCGTAGCTTTTGCTGATTTCGCGGATGTTCAGGTTCATGGTTTACCGGAGGCGGTACGGCAAATTATTCTTCAGCTTCCTTTGGAACTGAGGTCGTCGATCAGGGCGCAGAATTCGGCGGGATGCAAGCTTGCTCCGTCACTTTTCAGTTCCAGGATTTCCGTAACCGGCGAGCCCTGCTGCGTTTGTTTTTCCATAAGCAGAAGCTGGATGCGCCGATTGCCGTTGTCCTGCTCCAGGTTCAGGCGCCAGCCCTGGCCGTAGGCGTCCCAGTGCAGGTTGAAATGGTTGGGGGGGCTGAAGCCGTAGATGAGCATGGCCTTCAGGTCGTTTATGGAAAAGCGGCCTCTGTTGCGCCCTCCTGCGCTGATGTAGCGCCCTTCCTCGGTTCGTACCACCAGGGGCAGGGAGAAGAAATTGCGGGCCGGTTCGGAGGGGATTCGATCCGGTATTGTCGCGGTTGCGCCCGGGTAGACGGGAGGAGAGGTCTGCCCGGCCATGGGCACGACCTGGGCGCGACGCTGTTGCGTCCGGCCCATTTCCGCAATTATTTCCGCCGCTTCAGAAAGTGCTTGAGCGCTTTGCTCGGCCTTCCTCTCAGCGGCGGCTTCCCGTCTGCCGATAAAGCTTTCCAGGCGGGCGGCCAGGTCTTTTATGCCCGAGGCGAGCCGGGTTGTGTTTTCATCCAGGCGATTCAGGCGTTCCTCCAGGATTTGCTCGCGTCGCAGGGCCGCCGCGGCTTTTTTCCCGGACTCGGCGGCGATTTTGCCGGCATCCAGACCATCCAGCAGTTTTTCAAGCCCTCCTAAACGATTGAGGATGTTTTTTTGCTCAAGTCCGAGCGAGACCAGGTTTTTAGCCATAGCGGCCAGACCGGTCGCAAGCTTCTGGCCCTGGGCGTCCTCTTTTTCCTTCCCGCGCCCGTCGTCTGCGCGGACCCAGTCGAACTCCGCCGCAAGGCGCGCCCGCACCTCCCCTACATCCATGCCTTCGCTGAACAGCTTCTGAATGCGCAAGGCCACGCGCATGGCGTCTTCGGTAAAGCGGATGGGCTTGCCTTTGCTGGCCACGGGGAAGCAGCCCGGAAATTTGCGGCGATAGCTCTTGATCGTAGTTTCGGAAAGACCGAGGCGCCGAGACAGTTCCTTGTGGGTCAGGGTTGAATCGCTCATTTTGTATTTTCTCCTGGGGTCTTTTCCAGTTCGGCCTGCGTTTCGCCGCCTTCGACGCCTGCCTCCAGCAGCGCCCGCCGCATGTCGCGGATATTCCTGAATTCGGCGACTTTTGCGGCAGGCACGGATTCGTCGCGTGGGGAAAGCACTTTTTCAGGGTTAAGGAAGCGACCGTTCCTCTTCAGGCGAAAATCCAGGTGCGGGCCGGTGGCGTATCCGGTGCTGCCGACATAGCCGATCGTCTCCCCCTGGCGCACGCGCCCGCCCTGTTTCAGGCCGCGGGCGAATCCGCTCAGGTGCATGTACATGGATTCGTATCCATTGGGGTGTTTGAGGGTTATGTAGTTACCGGCGCCATGGCCGTAGCCCTTGAAGGTCACTGTGCCGCTGCCTATGGCCCGGACGGGGGTGCCGGCGGGAGCGGCGTAATCCACGCCCAGATGCGGGCGCACGGTGTTCAGGATGGGGTGAAGACGGGCGTGACTGTATCGGGAGCTTACGCGCGTAAAAGCCAGGGGGGCTTTCAGAAAGGCGCGCCTCAGGCTTTCTCCGGAGGAGTTGAAAAAGGCGTTGTTGCCGTAACTGTCCATGAACAGGAAAGCCTCAAACCGGTTTTTTTTGTTGATGAATTCGGCGACGGGAATGTGCCCGTATCCTTTGAACATTCCGTCCCGGTAGCGTTTCTCCACCAGCAGTTTGAAGGAGTCTCCGGGCTGGATGTCTCTGATGAAGTTGATTTCCCAGGCGAAAATGTCCGCAAGGCGCATAGCCAGGGCGGGGCTTTCACCAAGCTGGGTCATGGTGTCGAAGAGATTTGAATTTATGGTCCCTTCCACCTTAACCTGGGTGACGGAATAGGCGATTTTTTCCAGGGACGCCTTCCAGCGGCTTGTCTCGCCGATAATTTCCCTGGTGATCACCAGGCGATGGGTATCGTCCGTTTCGTACTCAAAGCGCGCCAGATCCCCTTGTTCAAGCAAAACCAGATAGGGCTGGCCGGCGCGGATCCGGCCGACGGAGTAAACGTCCTTGCAGGCCGCGAGCAGTGATTGGACTTGGGCCGGGGAAAGCCATTGCCGCAGCAGGCCCCCCATAGTGTCGCCACGGGCTATCTCGCCTTGAACGATCTTCTCTTCCTCTTCCTCCGGAGTCTCTTCCTTCTCCGCCTCTGCGCGTTCACCTTCAAACCAGTCGGCGTCTTTGCCGGCTTTGTTTTCGTCAGCCTCTTTTTCCGCCGTTTCGCTGTCGACCGCCGGGGGCGGCACGGGCGCCCCGGTTTTGCTGTCGACCGTCGGTGGCGGCACGGGCGCCTCGGTTTTGCTGGTCAGGTTTGCGAACAAAGTCGCGCAGGCGACAAGCAGGACCACGGCGATCAGAATCGCGAACTTTTTTTTGTCTTTAAGCTTGGGAATCAACATAGAGATAGCGCTTTATTTTTTGCGTGGCGGTTTTTTCAAAAGGCTCGGCCTGTTCCGTGATTTTGGCGATGCGCGCGAAGCCGGAGACCCGGCTGTTCACCTGTGCGCGGATTTCCTCCAGGATGTCCCGGCGTTTTTTCATGGCTTCCTTGCCGGGCAGACCTTTCAGCGCTTCGTCCATGCGAGCGGCGTCCATGTGCGCGCGCGCGCACAGTTTTCCCTCCTGGCGGTATACCAGGGCCTCCAGGACGAAAGGGGAGGCGAAAAAAAAGGATTCCACCTCTTCCGGGTAGATGTTTTCCCCGCTCGGCCCCAGAATGGCGTTTTTTGACCGGCCTCTGATGTAAATATAGCCATCCTCGTCCATGTCTGCCAAATCACCGGTTTTGAGCCAGCCGTCCTCGGTGAAGGACTCCTGCGTAAGATCCGGCTGGTTGAAATAGCCGAGCATAACGGACGGGCCCTTGGCCTCAATTTCGCCCGTGCCGTTTTTTTCGTTCTTCTTCCCCAGGCGCAGGCTCGTTCCGGGAACGGCACAGCCCGCGCTGCCCAGCCGGGTTTTCCCCGGTCCCGCCCCGGACAGCAGCGGGGAGGCTTCGGTAAGTCCGTAGCCCATGGCGTAGGGAAACCCGGCCTCACGCAGAAACGTTTCCGCGTCCGGGGCAATGGGTGCGCCCCCTATGGCCATCGTCCGCAGTTCCCCCCCGAAGGTGGCGAGAAGTTTCTTTCCCGCCGCCCGGTGCAGGATTTTTCGAACAGGAGGGAGGGCGTAGAGCAGGCGGGAAAAAAAATTGGCGCGTAGTTTGGGCAACACATGGACCTTGAAAATTTTTTCCATGATCAGGGGGACGGCCAGCATCACGGTCGGCCGCACCTTTGCCAGCACCGGCAAAAGCGCGCGCAAAGCCGGCGTTTTTCCGGGATAATGAATATGCACCCCGTGCATAAGCGGAAGCACGAAACCCAGTGTGCATTCAAAGGCGTGGGGCAGAGGCAGGATGGAGATCATCCTGTCTCCCGCATACAGGGGCACTATCTCCTGAACGCACAAGGCGTTGGCTATGATGTTTTTGTGGCTCAACACCACTCCCTTGGAGTGACCGGAAGTTCCGGAGGTATATATTATGGCCGCCGGGTCGGTTTCTTCCGGCTCTTTGCGCGGGATTTTTTCCGCCTCCTTCCCGCCGCCCGGCTCAAACAGTTCGCGCGGCAACAGGTTTTTCGCCTCGCGCGCCCTGTCCTGCATAAACTGCAAAGCTCCCAAGGCCTGGGCCGCTGCCTTCGCCCCGCGCGCCCTGTCCTGCATAAAGTGCAAAGCTCCCAAGGCCTGGGCCCCGGCTGCGGCTTTCGCCTCACGCGCCTTGTCCTGCACGAAATGCAGGGCGCCCTGCGCCTCGGCTTTTGTCTCGCAGGCCATGTCCTGCGCGAACGTAAAGGCGTCGGGTTTTTGTCCCCCGGTCATCTTTTTTTCTTCCTCCGTACTGTCCTGAGCGGACAATTCGCAACTTTCGTCCGCCGCGCATCCCCCGTCCCGCTTCTGGCCGAAGCGGGAAACCGCCATGGTTTCAATGTCTATGCGGAGCAGGGAAGCGTCCAGAGAGGCATCGGCGATTTTGCAGGACATGCGCTGTGAGACAAAAATTGCCTTGGCCCCCGAATGGCGAATGATATGGGCAATGGCGTCGCTGTGGAATTCCGTGAGTATGGGCACGGCTACCGCGCCCATACAGGTGATGGCCAGATAAGCCATGCCCCAGTTCGGGGAGTTTTCCGCAAGCACTGCCACAGAATCGCCGAACCCTATGCCGTCGGCGGCCAGCTTTGCCGACATGGCGCTGACGGCATCGTACAGTTCACGGTAGGTTATGGTTCCGGCGTCGGTTCCGGTTTCCGCACGCGCCTCGGACAGGGCCGGTCTGGCCGCGTAGAGTTCCGCGCTACGTTTGAGAAGCTCCGGCAGGGTTCGCAAAGGCAGTCCGGCGTCAGTCATGGTCTGCCCTGGCGTGACTTGCGAGATGTCCGCGCGGCGCCAGCGCGGGGGCGTAAAAAACGGCCCTCCGGCTCAAACGGGCGGACTGCCGCCGAAAGCAGCCGGCCGGCTTTTCCCATCAGTCCTCAACAGTCGCGACTACCGCCGCAAATTCGTCAAGAACCGTTTCCAGAGCGGACAGATGCGTGACCATGGATGGGATGTCCCCTGTTTTGGCGGCGCTCTCCAGATCCTGGGCGGCGGCCTGAACCGCAGTAAGGGAAAGGTTTCCGGAAGAGCCTTTAAGGGAGTGGGCCAGTTCGCGTACCTCGTCCGTCTTGCCGGACATAATCGCATTTTGAAGTTTTTCCTTGGTCTGCGGGACATCGTTGGCAACCATGCGCAGGAGTTTGAGGTACAGTTTTTTGTTGCCGGCAACCCTTGGAAGTCCGGATGCGACATCTATTCCGGGGAGGGGGGAAGAAAGATCAGCCACGTTTAACTCCTGGGACATTGAGTGTTTTTCGGCACATCGGCTCCGCCGCTTCGCCGGGGCGAAATTCAATCATCCGTCTCACCAAAACTTCCTTTACGGTCCGAAGCGTCTCCCTTCAGGGGGAACCCGGCTTGACGCCCGGCTTCTCCGGACATGTCTTCCTGGCAACCCCTCCCATCGGGGATGGGGCAATACACCCGGTCGTCAAGCATGCATCTCAATGGGGCAATACACCCGGCCGTCAAGCATGCATCTCAAGTGTAACCGCCATAAAGTTGTCGAGTAGTATACTCCCAATCCAGCCATGCGTCAAAGTTAATTTGAATCCCCGCACGCATCGGGTCTTTCCGGTATGATACGGTCCGCGCGTGTTTCCCGGTCTTTTTCTTGACAAAATCCCGTCAGGCTCTCTACAAGATATCTCATAATCAATCTGAGGTTATTATGAGAAGCTCGCTCGTCAAAAGCGCGGCTTTTGCTTTGCTCACGCCGCCTGCGGCGGCATGCCGGCTTTGTCCGGAGTCCGGTGTCAGGGCGTTTTGCCGGGGACATGGCGGACTGTTTCGCAAAAAATCATGGTAAAGCATTCAAGCCCGCTTGAATGCGAAGATGTTCGGGCGTTTTCAACTCAACCCGGCTTGTTCCTGAAAGCAGGCGCCGTTTCTTAAAGGGAGAATCTATGTCCGATACCATTCAGGCACAACGCACCTACGCACTGGTCGGCACCGGCGGCTGCGGCAAGACCACGCTGGCGGAAATGCTGCTGCTGGAAGCGGGAATCATGAACCGCCTCGGCAAAATAGAAGAAGGCGGCACAATGCTGGACTTTGAGCCGGAGGAAATAAAGCGGCGGGGAAGCATCCAGCCGGGTTTCGCCACCTTTGTCCGCAACGGCGCGCGGCATTTTCTGGTGGACATTCCGGGCGACGGCAATTTTATCGGAGACATTGATCTGCTTCTGGCCGGGGTGGATGCCGTGATTTTCGTCATTGACGCCGTTGACGGGGTGCGCCCGCTTACCCGGCGCATGTGGAACGCGGTGAAAAAAGCCGGTCTGCCCGCGCTGTGCGCGATAACCAAGATGGACCGCGAGCGCGCCGATTTCTCTTCCGCATATGCGGGTCTGTCTTCCATTTTGGGTATCCGTGGCGTGCTTTTGTACGCGCCGGTCGGCGAACAGTCGGCATTCAGAGGGGTGGCCGACGTCATGGCCGGACGCTGTTTGCTTTTCGAGGGCCAGGATTTGCGCGAAGAAGATCTTCCTGCGGATATAATTAAAAATATTGACATGTTGCGTGAGACGGCGGTGGAGAACATTGCCGAAAGCGATGACGCGCTTATGGAAAAATACCTTGAGGAAGGTTCCCTAAGCCCCGAAGAAATAAAACAGGGGCTGCGCCAGGGCGTGATCCGGAGGCAGATCGTGCCCGTAGCCGCTGTCTCCGGCCTGGAAAACAAGGGCGCCAAGGTTCTGCTTGACGCCGTGGAGGCCCTGCTTCCCTCCGGTCTTGAACGGGCGCCGTTTTCCGGGGAGGACGGCAGGGAGCTTGTGCCTTCCGCAAGCGGGCCGGCGGCCTGTTTCGTCTTCAAAACCCTTACCGATCCCTTTGCCGGACAGCTTGCCGTCGCCCGTGTTCTCACCGGCCTTATAAACCCGGACAGCGTGCTGAAAAATATGAAGAGCGGCGACAGCGAACGTCTCGGCGCTCCGATTTTGATGGTCGGCAAAAGCCAGACCCAGACAAAGGAGAGCATCGGCCCCGGCGCTGTCGTGGCCTTTGCCAAACTCAAAAACACCCACAGCGGCGACACACTCTCCGACGAAAAGCTGGCCTTTGCCCTGACGTGCCCGGTTCTTCCCCCGCAGCTTATCTCATACGCCTTGGCCCCCAAGGAAAAAGGCGAGGAGGACAAGGTCTACGCCGCCGTACAGCGGCTTCTGGATGAGGACGTCACCCTGAAACTGACGCGCGATGAGGAAACCGGCGATATTCTCGTCTCCGGCATGGGGCAGTCGCATATAGAAACCGCTGTGGAACGCGCAAAGCGCCGCTATAAGGTAGACATCCTGCTCAAGACCCCCAAGGTGCCGTATCGGGAAACCATCCGGGGCACCGCTCAGGTTCAGGGCAGACACAAGAAGCAGTCCGGCGGGCGCGGGCAGTTCGGCGACTGCTGGGTGGAATTCGCCTCTCTGGAGCGTGGGGCGGGCTACCGCTTCGAGGACGGCATTGTCGGCGGGGTGATTCCCCGCCAGTATATTCCGGCCGTGGACAAGGGTATTCAGGAGGCGTCGGCGCGCGGTTTTCTCGCCGGCTACCCCATGGTCGATTTCAAGGCCCGTCTTTACGACGGCAGCTACCACACTGTGGACTCCTCGGAAATGGCCTTCAAGGTGGCGGGTTCCCTGGCCTTCAAAAAGGCCATGGAGACATGCAGGCCAACGTTGCTCGAACCCATAGTGATCCTGACGATTTCCATTCCCGACGCCAACATGGGCGATGTGATCGGCGACCTCTCCAGCCGCCGGGGCAAGGTGCAGGGCTCGGATTCAATAGCCGGGATAACCGAGATCAAAGCCATGGTCCCCATGAATGAAATACTGCGCTATGCCCCGGATTTGCGCTCCATGACCGGTGGCCAGGGCAGCTTCACAATGGAGTTTTCCCATTATGAGGAAGCCCCGCCGCCCGTGACTGAAAAAGTTGTGGCCGAATACAGGCAGAACAGGGAAGCCGAGGGCTGATCATGGGTTTTTTCTCTTCTCTGCGCGCTCTTTTTTCCTCCGGCCCCACCTCTGGGGGCGGCAAAGAAAGGGAGGAGGAGGTTTCCGCGTTCGACCCGGCCCTCTTAAGTCCGGAAGAGCGGGAAATGCTCGCCGCCCTGCGGCGGGCCGAGCCTAAACTCTCCGCCTGGCTGGGGGTGGTCCTTGAGGGCGTTACTCGCGCCGATGACCTGCTTTACGCCCGGATTTCCTTTCTGTTGGCCGCTCTGGAAACCCCGCCTTTCGAGCGTGAGGAATTCGTCCGCAAGTTCGGGCTTTGGCTGAAAGACATGGATTATGAGCGGATTCAGGATTTCCGTTCGGAGTTACAGTACCGTCTGGCCCTGGCCCTGGACCTGGAGGACGAGGAGGATGAGCGTAGCCGGCTGATGCTCAAGATAGCGGACGGGCTCTCCAGCACCCGCTCCCGCATCGCCGGCGGCCTGAACCGGCTTTTCCTGCCCGGCCGGGCTGTTGACGCGAGTTTTTGGGAGGAATTGGAAGAAACCCTGATTCTGGCTGACATGGGTGCGGGAGTGGCCGGTAGTGTCTGCGCGGACCTGCGCAAACGCGCGGCGGCAGAAGGCTTGTCCGATCCGGGGCACTTGCGCGCGGCGCTGTGCGCCGAGCTACGGGGGTTTTTCAAACCCCCGCGCCGGGTAGGGCTCATCGCCCCCCCGGAAGTGGTGCTGGTTTTCGGCGTCAACGGGGTCGGGAAAACCACCACTATAGCCAAACTCTGCCACCGGGAGATCATGAGGGGGAAAAAGGTGCTGTTGGCGGCGGCGGATACTTTTCGGGCCGCGGCCGTGGAGCAGCTTGAAATCTGGGCCGGGCGGGCCGGGGCCGGATTTTACGCAAAAGGGCAGGGGGCGGACCCTGCCGCCGTGACTTATGAAGCCTTGGAAAAAGGCCTGCGCGAAGGCTTCGACCTGATCTTTGTGGATACGGCCGGACGTCTGCATACCAAGGCCAACCTGATGGAAGAGCTGCAAAAGATCGTGCGCGTCGCCGGAAAGGTGCATCCCGGAGCGCCGCAACGCAGCATACTGGTGCTGGACGCGACCACCGGCCAGAACGCTTTGAGCCAGACCCGCATTTTCAGGCAGGCCGTCGGCGTGGATGAACTTATCCTGACCAAGCTGGACGGCACGGCCAAAGGCGGCATCGCCGTCGCCGCCGCCGCCGAATTCGGCATCCCCATTTCCTTTGTGGGCCTTGGGGAAAAAATGGAAGACCTGCGTCCATTTGATCCTGAACTCTACGTTTCCGCCCTGCTTGGCGGCGATGCCGGACAGCAGGCGCAAAATTGACGTATTCGCCCCGGAAGGCCGGCTTTGCCGGGTTCCCGGACCAAACCGCACAGGTGGTTTTTATGCGCCCGCTGTACCTGTTTTTCCCGGCCCTGCTGGTGGCCGGCTGCGCCGCGTCCCAAGGAGAGCGCCTTGCCGCGCTTGAGGAAAATTCCCTGCGTTTTGGCCGGGTGCTGGACTTGCGTGTCGAACTGACGGAAAAACGTCTGGATCGGGTCGAAGCCGACATGGCCGCCCTGCGCCGGGAGACGGGCCAGGACAAGGGGAAAAGGCGGGAACGCCCCCTGGCCGGGGCCGGAGAGAAGGGAGCCGCCCGGGAGGATTTGCTCAGGGCGGATTCAACGCCAGAAATTTCCTATCTGCTCTCCGGCGTCCGGGAGGACCTGAATGCTGCCGCCGCCAGATCGCCGGCGCCTGGGCTAAACACCGCGCCGGGACAGAACGCCGCGCCAAGGGACGACTTATCGGGGCAGGACCGGGGGCGTGACCCTGTGTCCGCGCGGGGAGATGCGCCCGCGGCATCATCTTCCGGCAAGGCAAAACCGCCGGGGCTTACCGAGGGACTGTCCCCGCCCCCGCCGGTAAAAGCTGCTACGCCTCCCTCTTTCGCGCGCACGGGGGACAAGACCGCCTATGAGGCGGCCCTGGCCTTGTATTACCGGGGAAGTTATGAAAAAGCCTCCGGTGCCTTCGCCGATTTCCTGCAAAATGCGCCGGCAAGCGGCTTGGCCCCCAATGCCATGTACTGGCTTGGCGAATGCTCCTACGCCAGGGGGAAATATGATTCCGCGATTCTCACTTTCAAGGATGTGGCCCTGAAGTTTCCATCCCATCCCAAGGCGGCGGATGCCCTGCTCAAGACCGGATACGCTTATGAGCGCATCGGGGACATGGGCAACGCCCGGTTCTACTGGCAGCTCCTGCTTGACGACTATCCGGCTTCCTCTGCGGCTCGTACGGCCCGCAAGCGCGTTTCCGGCTCATGATCGCGACGGATGCTTTCGGGCGGAGAGAAGAACTGCGGGCCATCCTCGCCCTGCGCCATTGCCCCGGTCTGGGTCTCACACGCGCCGAACGGCTTTTGCGAACTTACGGGAGCGCGCGTGCAGTGCTTGCGGCCTGCAGGGAGAGGCCGGAAGAATGCGCGGCCGGTGCGGCGATGCCCCTGTCCGTCGCCCGGAATCTTAACAAGGGCGGATGGCGGGAGGAGGCGGAGGCGGAACTTGAGGCCATGGAGCGCCTTGGCTGTCCTGTCCTTCTGTGTTCTGACCCTGCCTATCCGGAACTGCTGCGCGAGATACCCGACGCGCCCCCGCTTCTCTATTGCCGGGGTGATATGTCTTTGTTGGGCGCTCCGGCCATAGGCGTGGTGGGCGCGCGGGGGTGCACGTCCGAGGGGCTGGCCGTGTCCGCCTTTTTCGCCCGCGCCTTGAGCGAGGCGGGGGTGAGCGTCATTTCCGGCATGGCCAGGGGCATTGACCGGGCGGCGCAACTGGCCGCTATGGAAAAAGTCGGGCGTTCCATAGGCGTTCTCGGCTCCGGCATTGACCTCGTCTATCCTGCCGAGAACGCGGATTTGTTCGCCCGCTTGGAAAAGGACGGGGGTTTGCTCATATCCGAGTTTCCTCCCCGCACACCTCCCGCGGCTACGAATTTTCCCCGGCGCAACCGCCTGATCAGCGGTCTGTCCCGGGGGGTGCTGGTGGTGGAAGCGTCCAGGCGCAGCGGCAGCCTGATTACCGCTCGCCTGGCCCTTGAGCAGAACCGCGAGGTTTTTGCCGTTCCCGGACATACCCTGTCCCCGGCCTCTGCCGGCTGCCGCGAGTTGATCCGCAAAGGGGCCAAAGCCGTCTTCAATGCGGATGACATTCTCGTGGAACTGGCCCATCTTCTGGCCTTTGACGCGCGGGAGGCTCTGGAAAAACGCCTCCTGGATCCGGAAAACGCACAGGACGGCGCTTTTGAAGCGTCCACCCCCCATTCCGCTCTCAGGGTGCCTCTTAAGGGAGACCGGGAGGCAAGAAAACGCCCCTTGCTTGCGCGGCCGGGACAAAACCCGCCTCTTCCGCGGGGTTTGGGGAAAAATACGCGGGCGACAGGGGCGGATATCCCAGTCCCGGCTGATCCCGAAAATTCCGCGAATAGCGCGGATTCAGCCGGTCCAGAAGATTTTGCCGATACGGAGGAAGCGCGTATTCTTGCCGCCCTGGCGCAGGGAACAGCGCATATCGACGTTTTAAGCCGCTCTTTGGGGCTTGACGCGGCGCGAGTAAGCGCGTTGCTCGCCTTGCTGGAAGTGCGCGGGCGTGTGCGCCGTCTGCCGGGCATGAACTACGCTCTGCCCTGATGAGGGTTTATGCCGCGAAACAGGAACAGGCGGGCTTTGCCCGCCGTAAGCCTATTGTTTCAAGCGTTAATCGCTCCAGAGCAATTTTACTTTGGAATTGCTCCGGCGGTCGATGTTTACGGATTTCTGTGGAAATCAGTATTGGGAATCCGAATTACGATGAAGGGTCCGGTTTTCCGGCGGCTCCGGATTTGGGGTGGGCTCTGTCGTAGACGGCCAACAGGTGGGCGAGGTTGAGATGCGTATAGCGCTGGGTGGTGGTCAGGCGGGCGTGGCCCATAAGTTCCTGTACGCTGCGCAGATCCGCCCCTGCCTCCAGAAGATGCGTGGCAAAGGAATGGCGCAGGGAATGGGGGGACACTGTCTGGGGGAGGCCAGCCCGTCGGCAGAGCCCGGCAATGATGCGCTGGGCCTCGCGCCGGTTCAGACGCTTGCCCCGTATCCCCACGAAGAGGGCGCGCTCCTTTTCCGCCGCAAGTATTGGGCGTTTTTCCAGCCAGAGGGTCAGTGCCTCCCTGGCCGTTTCCGTGACCGGGGCCAGACGCTCCTTGCCCCCTTTGCCTCTGATGCGCAAAGTCTCCGGAGAGGACGGTACGCGGTCTGCGTCCAGCGAAAGCGCTTCGGAAACACGCAGGCCGGAGCCGTATAGGACTTCGGCCAGACACAGGTCCCGCGCTTGCAGGGCTTCGTGCCCGTCCGGGGGGACAGGGGAGGGCGCGGTTTTTTTTCCCGGATCCAGGACGGCAAAAGCCTGATCCACGTTCAAAAGTTTGGGATGGCGTTTTTCCGTCTTGGGATTGCCTATGCCTTCGCTTGGCAGGGCTTCGATCAGGCGCATGCGGGCGCAGAAGCGGAAAAACGAACGCAGGGCGGAGAGTTTGCGTCCCATGGAGGTCTTGCCGGTTCCCCGGCGGTGCAGGTCCGCAAGCCAGGCCTGTATATGGCGGCGGGTGACGCTTTGTGGGGCGGCAAGGGAGAGATTGCGGCGGGCGAGGCTATCCTCGAACTGCATGACGTCTTGTCCGTATGCCGCGACTGTGGCGCTGGAATAGCCCTTTTCCAGTTCGAGATGGGCCAGGAACATCTCCACCGGCTCCGGGGTTTGCCCGGTTTCGTCGGCGGAAAAGGCCGGGCTTCCTTCTTTCTGGCGCGTCTTTGGCGGGGCTTTTGAAGGTCCGGACATGGCTACATGGTGGAGAGGTCGGTCTGATCCTGGAGCAGCCGCACCTTCAGATTCAGAAAAAAGGTTTCATTCATAAAGGCGTTGGAACGTTCGAGGATATCGTCCCGTTGCAGGGAAAGCTCCTGCAGGGCCATGGCGTCGTCCACGCCCAGGAGCAGGCTGCGGTCTTTGCTGCCGTACCCCAACGGACGCCCGATACGGGCTATTTCTTCTCCGGCCACCATATCCCAGTGTCTCCACAGTTCCTTGAGTCTGCCCTGCCAGGGCCTGCCAAGGCCGGCGAAGAGGTCGCGCACGGCCTCTGCCGCCGAACAGGATTGCTCCGCGCGCAGGGCTGAAGGCCGCGGACGGCGCGGCTTTCCCGCTTCCTGAAGGAAAGTTCGCCCGCCGCTCACGGCCGGTTTCCCTCCCCTGTTTGGCGCAGGCCGCGTTGCATGGGAGTGAGAACGGCCAGAGCCGCGGCGAAATCGAATCTATCCATGGCTTCGGAGGCTGTCGCCGCCGCCGCCGCGTTCACCTCGGCAAGCCGTGGCGCCAGGGTTTTGAAAAGTTTTCCGGCCTCGGCGTCGTCGTCTGTCAGAAGGGACACCAGCTCATCCAGGCCGCGCGCTAAATCTTCGTCCGGTTTCCCGTTTTCGGGCGCCGGCTGAGCCGGGGTGAGGTATTTGCGCAAAGTCCGGTAGAGCATGGCCACGTCTATGGGTTTGGGTATGTGGGCGTTCATGCCGGAACTGAGGCAACGCCTGCGTTCTTCCTCGGTGGCGTGGGCCGTCATAGCCACTATGGGCGTTTCGGCAAAGCGCGGGTCGGCCCGCAGCCGGGCGGTGGCCGTGAAACCGTCTACCTCAGGCATCTGCAAATCCATGAAGATCATGTCAAAGACAAGATCCGGCCGCTCGTTCACAATTTTCAAAGCGTCCCCGCCGTTGTCGGCAACTGTTACCGTGATGCCGGCGTCTTGAAGCAGGGCAACGGCGATCTGCTGGTTTACGGGGTTGTCTTCCGCCAGAAGAACCTTGCAATTAGGAAAATATGGAGGGGCGTCCTGCTCCGCCTGCGCCGCGGCCGGGTCGGACGCGGCGGATTCCGTGGCGCTGTTCAGAGCCTGGACTATGGCTTTTTCCAGGACGAAGGATATGACAGGCCTCGGCACGATGCCGGCGATCAGCCTGCGCACGTCCCTGGTCATGGCATAGCTGGCGCTGTCCGTATGTCCGAAGGGGACTATGCAGATTACCTGCGGAGCATGCCTCAGGCACATGTCAATGCGCAGGTGTTTTACGTCCCGTCCGTTCTCTTCTTCGGCCAAAGCCAGGGGAAGTACGACCAGCCGGTACGGAGAGTGTCCCTCGTCCGCTCCCGCCGTAGCGGCGAAGGCCAGGCTCATGTCTTCCACGGCCAGGGTCTCGCAACCCAGTCCGTGCAGCATCCTTTCAAGGTGCCGTCTTTGAGTTTCGCCCGGTTCAACCAGGATGACGCGCTGGCCGCGCAACCGGAGGTCCTCCGTCGTCTCCGCGTCTTTGTCGATTTCCAGAGGCAGATCCACTATGGCTTTTGTGCCGCATCCCGGCTCGCTTTCCAGGGCCAGGCGCCCGCCGCAAAGTTCCAGCAATTGTCTTGAAAGCGTGAGGCCCAGACCCGTCCCTCCGTATTTGCGCGTTATAGAGGATTCCGCCTGGGTGAAGCTCGTGAAGATGCCCTCCATCTGTTCCCGGGATATGCCTATGCCGCTGTCTTTGACTTCAATGTGCAGAAAGGCCCTGCCGTCTTCAATTTTATTCAGTGAGCAGTCCAGGCTCACCCCGCCTTTTTCCGTGAATTTGACTGCGTTGCCGGCGAGGTTCAGCAGGATTTGCGAAATCCTGTCCGGATCGCCGACAAGCTGGATCGGCACGTTTCCGTTCAGGAAGAAAATTGCGTCCAGACCCTTGTTTTCCGCCGCCTCCCCGATGACTCCCGCCATATTTGCAATGAGCTTCCGAAGGTTGAAGGGAACGTTCCGGATTTCAAGATTGCCGGATTCGATCTTCGAGACGTCAAGAATATCGTCTACCACCCGCAGAAGGGTCACTCCGGCCGAATGTATCTTGCCGACATAGTCTTCCTGGACGGCTGTCAGCCTGGTTTTTTGCAGGAGGTAGGCCATGCCGATTATGGCATTCAAGGGCGTGCGTATTTCATGGCTCATGTTGGCTATGAATTCGCTTTTGGCCCGGTTTGCGGACTCCAGAAGATCCCTGGCAGATTGCGAATTACTTGTCCCTTCGGCCTTTTTTTCATCCCCGGCCGCAAAGGCTTTGCGCGCCCGCAGGAAGAGAAACACGACAAGGGCGGCGAAAAAAATAAGGGCGCTGATCATCAGTAATTCTCCTCTTTCAGGACTTCTCCGTTCCCAGGCGCGCAAGTTCCCGGGTCAGGGCACGGGCGCCGCAAGCGTCAGCACCCAGTTGCGTCCGGCGGGGTCGTGTCCTATACCGGCTTCAAAATATTCCGCGCCCATGAGATTGACGCAACGGCTTTCGGCGCTCAGCCAGCCGCGCAGCACAGCTTCTTCCCCTCCCTGCACGCGCGCGAGGTTCTCAGCGGTAAAGGCCCAGTTATACCCGGCCTCGGTCAGGCGTCTGCCGATGGTGATTCCCTCTGGTGAGGTGCTGGAGAAATAGCGCCGCGCCGTCATGTCCCGGGCTTGACGTTGGGCCGCGTCCATTAGAATGGGGTTGGCCAGCAGGGCGTGGGTCGGAGGCATGCGGGTGCCCCCGCACATCCGGCCTTTGGCGCGCTCGGCATTGATCAGGTCCAGCAGGAGGTTCCCGCTTCCTGCTCCGGCGTTGGCGAGGAGGTTCGCAGGACCGTCGGGGGAACCGTGAGGAGCTTCGGGGCCGTAGGGGAGTTCCTGGTAGGAAGGGTAGGGGGGATCGCCGGTTTCGCCGCTGTTTCCGGCGGCCGGATGCTGCGGCAATTCAAGCCCCGATCCGGGATCGGGGGAGCGTCCGGGGGCGGTATATACGAGCGGGGCAGTTGAACCGGGGGGGCGGGTATCTTCAAGGGGTACCACGCCGGGACGCGGACCTGGGTGTTTTTCCTGCGGCGGCTGCGTCGCCCCGAAGGGTCCTGGGCCGGTCGGCGGGACAAAGGGCTGTTCCTGCCCGAAGAGCGCGCCTTCTGGAGAAGACGGGGCCGGTTCCTGCAAAAGCGGGACCGGCGCGGGGTTGGCTGGCAGACTTTCCAAAGGCGCGGTCGGAAGGAGCGGCGCTTGGGAAGCGGGCGGGGGCGGGGCTTGCGGCAGCGTTCTCTCAACCTCTATGGACGCGGCCGGGTTTTCCGGAAGAAGCAGTTTCCCTGGCGGGTCATAAAACCGCACAGGTCCGACCGGGCGGCCCCTGGCGTCTGTTTCCACTTCTCCGATTGGGCGCGAAGGAGCCGGTTCTCTGGGTTCTGTGCCGGGCTTGACCGTATCCGGTCCATTGGCACCGTAGGTCAGAACCCTGCCTTTTCCCTTAACCTGCCGTATTTTTTTGCTGGGTTTCCCCGGATCGGCTCCGGCCTGCGCTACGAAGTTTGCTTTGTTTCCGGTATGTTCGGCAACGGCTGGGGATTGTTGCCCGGATTGAGGAGAAAGCGCAGACCTGAGCCGGTTTTTTCCAGGCGCGTCGCTGTATGCGTATTCATTTTCCACGCGCCCGTCGCGCGGGCGGTTGATGTCGGTCCGGCCGGCGCTTGCGGCGCCGGAGGGCGGAAGGGTGGCCACGAGCAAGGCGGCCAGAATCAGGAGAGCGGATTTTGTCAAAGACATTTATTGATACCCTGTATATGCGGATGCACCTTGCGGACGGCGCTTTGTTGACGCTGTGACTGCAAGGGATTATAACTCTTTTGTCCGCTCAAGACAAGGAGCGGTCCATGATACTTATTTCAGCACAAGAGCGCATGCGCAATATTCGATTCCGGATTTTCCTGATTGCCGTCATTTGCTTTTCCGCGCTCGCCGCGGTTTTGGCGGAGCGTTTTTTTTCCTGCAAGACGGTAGTCGCCTCGCAGGCGCGGGGTATCTATTATCGATCCGTCTATGTCCTGCAAAGCTTGAACGAGGCGGCGGCTGAGGAAAAAGCGGTGATCCCCGCCGGAATTATCTATTCCGACGAGACGGAAAGCCTGTTGCATCATCCGGACAAGATTCTGGTGCTGGGCCGGATCGCTGAGGATCTGGCCTCATTGCGCGCCGAGTTTCCCGATGCCTGGCTTTTTGAGGCTTACGCGCGCATGGCCTTGGGCGAGCGCGCCGAAGCCGCGCGCCTGCTTGCGCACTATGTCGCGGAAAACGAGTATCGTCCCGCCTATTATGCCCTGCTTTGCGAAAATCTCGCGGAAAGCGGAGATTATGTCTCTCTGCTGGTTTTCAGCCGGGAATGGAAGGAAAAGGATCCGTCCTGCAACCTGGACAGGTCCCGCTATGTCCTGGCCGCGTTTTACAACAGCGGACGTTTTGACGAGGCCCTGGAGGCGGCGCGGGCGGAAGGCGGCTGCCTGGGCTGGGAGGCGGAGGTTTATGCGGCTAAGGCCATTCTGGGACAGGGAGACGAAGATCATGCCAGGCAGGTGTTGCTCCGGGCCGAGAGCCGCTTTGCGGAAAATGCGGCCCAGATCCGACGGCTTTGGGATCTGTTGCGGGGTAAAAGCGTCCTTTGAGGAAATGCCCGCAAGGATTTGCCCGCAAATTTTTGCCCTGTGACGCGCTCAGGCGGGTTTTGCCCGCCGGGCGGACAAGCCCGGCGCGCCGCAGCAGGCGGGGCGGGCAATGCGGCAGGATGGTTTACTTGCGGCCTGCGGATGGATCAGGGCTGAGCCGAAGCGGGCAGGAAGACCAGACAGACATCGCCTCCTTGTACCCTGTCGCCGGCCTTGACCAGGATATCGGCGACCATGCCCTTTGCCGGGGCGCGAATTATCGATTCCTCAAGGGCGGTTTCCAGAGACAGCACCTTCTCTTTCTGGCGCGCGTAGGCGTTGCGTCGGGCTTCGGAGAGGGCGCGTCCGGAGTTTCCGCTTTGCCGCTGTTTGTT
>JAISZH010000176.1 GCA_031269345.1 Desulfovibrio sp.
CTATTTGTATCCTGGGACCGGGGTTTGCACCAGCTTCAGGAATTTGTCGGTGCAGTAGGCGGCGGGTTCGACTTTTTTCAGGTCGTCTTTTGTGATGCGTCCGGTGGCGGTGAAGAACCGGGCGATTTCCGCATGCCATTTCCGCACGGCGCTGGGGCCTTTGGATTCGTCGAACAGGGCGACCTGCTCGTCATAGTTGAAGACAGGGTGAGTTTGCAGGTCAAGCAGAGCCGTTTCCGGGGAATATTCCTTGCCGGCCCATTCCATAAAGAAGCGGCGATACTCGGGAACCAGGCTTTCCAGAGGTTCCTTCTGCAGCATATTCACCGCCCGCAGGTAGATGCGGATGAACTTTGCCACCTGCCCGGGATTTTGGTCGGCGAATTTTTTGTCGGCAATAATGTCAATGGGCAGGCCTTGCTTGCAGGTTTTGGGCGTGCCCGCGATCTTCCAGCCATGTTCTTCTCCCTTATACATATGCGGAGCCCAGAGGGCGACGCCGTCGCCGATTCCGGTGATGTACGCGGCCAGAGCCTGGGCCTGATCCATGTTTTTGATGACCACGTCGGAATCTTTCAGGCCCAGCACGTTCAGCCAGTGGCTGAGGGCGAAGTGGGCGGAAGAAACGGTGGTGCAGAGGAATTCCTTGCCCTTCACGTCCTTGGGATCGCCGTATACCTCGGGGAAATCCTTGTTGTATCCTTTGGTTTTCAGGATCGGGCTGTCGGGGCGAACCATAACCGCGTTGGTCAGGGATTCGTCGTTGCCGATAAGAACGGTATAGGTGTCGTAGCGCAGGTTCCCCATCATGGCGGGTACCGCGCCGACGCCGGCGATCACCCATTCGCCAGCGGGAAGGGCCGTAAGAATTGCCATGCCGGAGTCAAAATATCCGAGATCGATATCAAGCCCTTCTTCCTTGTCCCAGCCCTTTTCCTTGGCGTACCACATCAGGAAGGTTTCATGTTCGTCCATCCAGGCGGTCTTCATTTTCACCGGGGCGGCCGCCAGGGCCGATCCGGCGAAGCAGACCAGCATTGCCGCCGTCGCCAGCCAGAAAAAAGCGCGTCTGTAACTTTTCATCATCTGTCCTCCAGTGGTTGCCGCCGCGCAAGACCTTGCGCGGCATGTTTGTATTTCTGTCCTTCCGCCGGAAGGGCGGAAAGCTCAATGGGACGCATGGGGTAGAGCCGCCTCAGGCGAAAAACCAAGTATTGGCAGAAGAATCCCGCTATTGCCAGGGCCAGAGTGATTCCCCTGGGCAACACGCTGAACATGGTCAGCGCGGCCAGAATGAACAGGGCCAGCGCCAGACCGCGAAGGCGCGTTTTTTTCCGCAGGATCGTCTCCCGCGCTTCAGGGGACAGCGCGGCAAAAGGCATGACGGCGGAGGGGAGAATCCCCCGGCTGGTGGCGCGGACAAGGCCGGCGGCAAGTACGGCCCCCAGAAGGCATGCCGTCAGTATTCCGGTATCCATGGTGCGTTCCTCCGCAAGGTTGGGGCAGAAAATCCGGACCGTTCACAGCACGAGTTCCGTCGCGGCCGCGATCGTGGTTCTGAGTTTCAGCAGGCCGGGGTCCTCATGGTCTCTCGGCCGGGGCAGGTTCACGACGTATTCTTGTTTGATGCGGCCGGGCAGTTTGCCTTCCATGAGAATGATCCTGTCCGCCAGGAACAGGGCCTCGTCAATATTGTTGGTGACGAAAATGACCGTGCGTTTTTCCTGTTCCCATATCCGGACGGTTTCATGCTGCATGAACATCCGGGTCTGGGCGTCGAGCTGCCCGAAGGGTTCGTCAAGAAGCATCACCTTGGGACTGTTTGCGTAGGCCCTGGCAATGCCCACCCGTTGCTTCATGCCGCCGGACAACTGGTGCGGATAGTGGTTTTCGAAGTCTTCCAGCCCCACCAGCCGGATATAGTGGCGGGCGACGGAACGTCGCTCCCGTGCGGGCACGCCGCGCAGCTTCAGGCCCATCTCCACATTGCCGAGCACGGTGCGCCAGGCGAACAGCATATACCCCTGAAAAACCACTCCCCGGTCCGGTCCGGGGCCGGTAATCGGAAAACCGTCCAGGGCCACATAGCCTGTATCCGGCCTTTCCAGCCCGGCGATGATGCGGAGCAACGTGGACTTGCCGCACTGGCCCGGCCCGAGCACTACCAGAAATTCGTTTTCCGCCACCTGCAGATTGATGTCCCGAATCACGGGGACCTCAATGTGTCCTTTCTGAATGAAAGTTTTATTGATGTCTTCACAAAGGATCTTCAGTTGCGGCTCGTCTGTCGATGGGTTCATCAGAGCTTCCTTTCCGGTCCGTCGCCGCTCCCTGCGGAGAGATTCCCGATGGTCTCCCGGCTGGACCGGGTATTGCATCCCGCCTTTCCTCCGCCGGAGGACGGAAGAGCCTGCGGGCGACGCTGCGCCTACAGATTGTCAATGCTGCGTTTCCAGGGGCAAAGCCTGCTTTCGATACGGGAAATCAGCAGCGAACTCAGCCAGGCCATAAGGGCGATGAGCACCATCCCGCCCAGGACCAGCGCGGGCTGGTGCGTGTCCATGCCGCGCTTGATGAGAAAACCCATGCCGTTGCGGGCGTTCATGAGTTCCGCGGCCAGGAGGCAGGTCCAGGCGATGCTGAGCGAGATCTGTAGCCCGGCGAAAATGGCCGGAAACGAGGCCGGGAAACTGACCTGGAGAATTTCATCCTTCCGGTTGCCGCCGAGGACGCGGATAACGTCGTAAAGTTCCGGTTCGATAAGCCTGATGCCGTTATAGGAGTTCAGCAGGCAGGGCACAAAGGTGCCGATGGCGATAATGAAAATCTTGGAAAATTCACCTACCCCGAACCAGAGAATGGAAATGGACACCCAGGCGATAGGCGGCATGGGCTTGAACAGGTCGAAAATGGGCTTGACGACAGCGTTGACGTATTTGTTGAGAGCCATGAACAGGCCGAGAGGAACGGCAATGGCGCTGGCCAGGGTAAACCCGACAAGCACGCGCCGTGTGCTGGCCCAAATGTGGCCGGCGAGGTTGGTGCCGGCGAACTTGACCTGGCTGAGGTCGTACAGCTTGCCGGCCACGGCGTGGGGACGGGCCAGGGAATCCCCGAAGACCTGCCAGGCGGCCACCCGGTCCCAGAGCAGAAAGAACGTACACAGGGACACGGCATACAAAAAGTAGATGTTGGTCACGAGTCTGTAAAAAGAAAACCCTTCCTGCCCGGAGGTCGCGGCCACGGTTTCATTGGCGATGGAACTGCTCATTTTCTACCTCCTGATCCCGGCCAGCAGTTTCTTTTCAAGACAGTCGATGATGAAACCCAGGATCGCCCCGGAAATGCCCACGCTGACCATGCCCAAAACCACGATGTCGGGCCTGCCGAGGCGTCCGCCCATGGTTATGAGGTATCCGAGCCCGGTATCGGCGGCGAGAAGTTCAGCGCCGACCAGATTGGTCCAACAGTAGGCCAGGGCGATCTGCAACGCGCCGAAAACCATGGGCAGAGCGGAGGGAATGCAAAGCTGGCGGAAAATCTGCCAGTCCGTCGCCCCGTACGTCCGGGCCATCTGGATCAGTGTGGGTTGGGTCATGCGTACCCCGACGTAGGAGTTGATAACGCAGGGAACTATCCCGGCTATCCAGATGATGAAGACCTTGCCGGTCAGCCCGATGCCGAACCAGAACACGGTGAGCGGAATCCAGGCGATTGGCGGGATGGGGCGGATAAGCTCGAATACCGGGCGCGCCAGGCCTTCCACGATTTTGAACCAGCCCATGGCGAGCCCCAGGGGAATGCCCACCAACAGGGACAGACCGTACCCGATAAAGGCTTCCTGCAAGCTTGTCCAGGCGTGGACGGCCAGGACGGCCCCATCGGGATTCGGTTCGGAAAGCTTGTCGATAAAGAGTGTGAACACCTTGCTTGGCGGCGCCAGAAGCACCGAAGGGACAATTCCGGAAACAACCACCCACTCCCAGAGCAACAAAAAGACCCCGACGCTGACAAAGGGCAGAATCCGCAACAACAGAGGCTTTTTGACGACGACTTCTTCATAGGCCATGGAGTGTCTCCTCGTTCTCTTCCGTCGGCGGATAAAGCCGCGTCACCACCAGCGGATGAGCTCGGTAACCTGGTGCCGGATATCCATGAATTTCGGATCCAGAAAATTCCTCGGCCGGGGAATGTCTACGGGGATTTCCGCCTTGATCCTGGTCGGCTTGTTGCTGAGCACCAGGATGCGCTCGGCAATGTAGACGGCCTCCTCAATGTTGTGCGTGACGAAAAGGACGGTGCTTTGCAGCTTCCGCCACAGGTTGACCAGTTCATCTTCCAGATAGTACCTGAGCTTGACGTCCAACTGGCCGTACGGCTCGTCCATGAGCAGCAGGTCCGGCTCGACGGCGAAGGCCCTGGAGACGGCAATGCGCTGCAGCATGCTGGCGGAAACCTGGTTGGGATAGAGGTCGGCGCAACTGGACAGGCCGACAAGATCCATGATCCTGTCCGTGCGCTCCATGCGCTCCTGGTGCGGCACGCCCTTGATCTCCATGCCGTAGGCGACGTTTTCACGCACCGTACGCCAGGGCAGACAGGTAGGCTCCTGGAATACATAGGAAATATTATGCCTGCGCGGGTCCGCCTCTTCTCCGTCAATGAGAATGCGCCCGTCGGTAGCGGGCATCAGCTTGGACAGGGTATGGAGAAAGGTCGTTTTACCGCAGCCGGTGGGGCCGACAATGGCCACGAGTTCCTTCGCCCTGACTGTAAAAGCGATGCCGTCCAGTACGGTCAGGTCCCCGAAGCGCTTTGTCAGGTTGATCACCCTGATTTTGTCTTCGGACGCTTGCGTGCTCATGTGCCCTCCCCAATTGCACCGGATCGCTGGTGGAAAAGAGCTGTTTCCCGCGCCGTATATGGCCTCGCCCGGGACGCCGCCGCGCGCCCCCTTGCGGGTTGCGACTGCCGCCGCTTGACGCGACACTAGCCGCAGCAGGCCAGGATGGCCTTTTTGAGCGTCTGCGTGATACGGTCAATTTCCTCTCTGGTGATCACATAGGCCGGGGCCAGGGTCAACACGTTATTCAGGTCGGGCACGCTGCGGTTCATGCGGCCGGCAAGAACGCCGTCAGCCGCTGCGAGGGCGAGGATTCGGCCCACAAGGCTTTCGTCCGCGGGTTCCCTGGTTTTCTTGTCGTTGACGAATTCCACGCCGGCGAACAGGCCGCGCCCGCG
>JAISZH010000091.1 GCA_031269345.1 Desulfovibrio sp.
CCACTCACAACATCTGAAGGAGATCTCACGTTATGAAAAAATTTTTTCTGATGTCCTTTATTTTCTTGTCTATTTTTGGGGTTGCCTCTGCCGCCTTGTCGGCGGAGCAGGTCGTGAACATTTATTCTGCCCGGCATTATGAATCGGACAAAGAGCTGTACGCCCTTTTTCAGCAACAGACGGGCATCAGGGTGAATGTCGTCAGTGCCAACGCGCCGGAACTCATCGAGAGGATTAAGCGGGAAGGTCACGCCACTGAAGCGGATATTTTCATTACCGTTGATGGCGGCGTACTCTATTCAGCCAAAGCCGCGGGCATTTTACAACCCATAACTTCCACGCTCGCGCTGAAAAATGTGCCTGACTCCCTGCGTGACAAGGATAACGCCTGGGTAGGGCTGACTACCCGCGCCCGCGTCATTGTATACGCAAAAGACAGAGTGAAGCCTGAACAGCTTTCCACCTATGAAGATTTGGCGGATCCACGATGGAAAGGCAGGATTGTCGCCCGCCCTTCCTCTTCTCTGTACGATCAGTCGCTCCTGGCTTCACTCATCACTCTTGACGGCGAAACGAAAGCCCTGACCTGGGTCAAAGGCATTACGGCAAATTTCGCCAGACCGCCCAAGGGCAACGATCGCGGCCAAGCCATGGATATCGTGGCCGGTATCGGAGATGTGGCGCTTATGAACACATACTATATCGGGCAAATGCTCAATTCCAAAAACCCGGAGGAGGTCAAGGCCGCGCAAAATATCGGCGTCTTCTTTCCCAATCAGAAAAGCACGGGTACCCATATCAATGTCAGCGGTATCGCTTTGACGAAGCATGCCAAGCGCGTTGACAATGCCGTCAAGTTCATTGAATTTCTTACCGGCGTTCCTGCGCAGGAGCGGCTGTCGGCGGGCAATTACGAGTTTCCGGTAAACGCCGCAGCCAAAAAACACCCGCTCCTCTCAAGTTGGGGGGCTTTCAAGTCGCAGAGCATCGACTTTTCCGCCTTGGGCGTCAATAATGCCAAAGCGATTCAATTCTTTGCCGAAGGTGGATGGAAATAAGCGCCAGCCCTCCATCTCCACGGTCTGTTCCTGCCGCAAAGCGTTCCGGCTTTTTTCAAGGACGGGCGCATTCCGGGCGCCGAAACCTCCTGGGGCGCTTTGCGGCAGGCTTTTCGCCTCGCCGCTTTTCCTGGAGTGGTTGGCAGGCAATACGCGCATTTTCGTTTTTGTGTGTGCTCCTGCCTTTCCTGTCCCTTGCCGGAGGTATGTTTTCTCCCTCCGGAGAATATTGGGACTATGTGCGCGACCACCTGCTGCGGGACTACTTTGCGGAAACGATTCTTCTGGCCGCGGGCGCCGGAACGTCCGCGTTTTGTCTTGGCGTGGCCCTGGCTTGGGTGATGAGCCTGTATGATTTTCGGGGCCGGAAATTCTTTGAGGTGTTTCTTCTGCTCCCGTTGGCCATTCCCCCGTATATTGCCGCTTATGCTTATGAAGGGCTATTGGGATACGCCGGGATAGTCCAGAGTTTTTTTCGCAATGCCTTTGAGCTTCAACTTGTCAGCCTCACCATGGCTATTCCTGCGCAGGCGTGGGCCATCTGGATTTTCACCGTGACGCTCTTTCCTTACGTGTATCTCCTGACACGGGCGATTCTGAGCAACCAGAGCGCGGCGATCTTTGAAAACGCCCTGCTCCTCGGTGGTGGACGCATACGTATGTTTCTGCGGGTTGGGCTGCCCCTTTTGTGGCCCGCGGCGGCTGCGGGGACCATTCTGGTTTGCCTTGAGGTATTGAATGACTTTGGCGTTTCCAGCCACTATGGCCTGAATACGTTTACCACCGCCATATTTGCCGCATGGTTCGGCATGGGTGATGCGGATACGGCCGTTAAGCTGGCGCTTCTTTTGCTCGCTCTGGTTTTCTTTGTCCTGCTTGCCAGGAAGGCGGTGCATAATGCCCGCCGTTATCAAATTGTCTCCAGCAGAGAAAAGCCGGTAATTCCCCGCCGGATCAGTGGAATGCCTCAAGCCGGCATAGTATTGTTGTGCTCTTTGGCTTGTCTGGCCGGCTTCGCCGCCCCGCTGCTGCAGATGCTGTACTGGCTGCGCTTAAGCTGGGACGGGGCATTTACCGCTGAACTCGGCCGTGCTCTGACGTATACATTAAGCGTCTCGGCGACGGCCACCCTGGCTGTGATGATCGCGGCAACCGGCACGGTGAACGCGGGGAGACTGTTTTCCGGAAAGTTTTCCGTTTTGTTTTCGCAAGGAGCCACCCTTGGCTACGCCATACCGTCAGCGGTGTTAGCCATCGGGATAATCAGCTTTTTCATTGAAGCGGACGCTGTTCTGTCTGCGGTTTTCCCCTTTCTGCCCGCCAAATTCTTCAGCATGGGCGGCATAATGCTGATTTTCGCTTATGGCATTCGCTTTTTCACTGTAGGATACCAGATGGCGGAAGCCGGATTCGCAAAGATCGGCACAATATATACAGAAGCTTCGCGCAGCTTGGGCCGAGGCGTCACCAGCACCTTTTTTCTGGTGGATCTTCCCATGATCCGCCATGCCCTGATAAGCGGCTCGGCACTTGTTTTTATAGATATTTTGAAGGAATTGCCCCTGAGCTTGCTGCTGCGTCCGTTTAATACGGAAACATTGGGCACCACGGTGTACCATTTTGCCAAAAATGAAGTCTTGGAAGAAACCGCTCTTCCCTCTTTGTGCATCATTTTGGCTGGAACAGCTTTCATTCTGCTGACGCGGTTCTGGGAAAAAAAGGAAGCGGGCCGTGTTTCTGGAAGTTGACACCATATTTTTCGCCTATCCGGGCAAGGCCAGCCCCTGGATCCTCGCCGGATACAGCTTTAGCATGGAAGCTGGGGAACATGTGGGCATCGCCGGGCCAAGCGGACAAGGCAAAAGTACCCTGCTGCGGCTCATCGCCGGATTTGAACACCCGCAGAAGGGCACTATCGTCATAGACGGCCGGACAGTGGCCGCTCAAAATATACGCGTAAACCCGGAAGAGCGGCAGGTGGGCATGGTTTTTCAGGATTACGGCCTGTTCCCGCATATGACGGTGGAGCAGAATATCGCCTATGGCCTGCATCGTCTCAAACGCGACGCGCGGCAGCAACGGGTTGAGGCCATGCTGGAACTCACCCGGATGCGGGAATTGGCCCGCCGTTATCCTTATGAAATCAGCGGCGGGCAACAGCAACGGGTCGCCATTGCCCGCGCGTTGGCGCCCAATCCGAAATTGCTCTTGCTCGACGAACCGCTAAGTAACCTTGATGCTGCGTTGAAGGTGGAAATACGCGGAGAAATGCGTGAACTCATGGATCGCACCCGTGCCACGTGCCTGTTCGTCTCCCATGATCTGGACGATTTACGGGCTGTCTGCGGGCGGATTGAAACTATCGATTCATCATAAAATCAGCTTGTTTCAGATGGCCGGATCCGCACGGGACAAACAAACGTCAGTCGGCGGACGGGGCCGGCGGCGGATTGAAACTTTCCACCCTCAGACGCAGAAAGCGTTTTTTCCCCAGTTTGATCTGATACTCGCCAGCGGCCAGAGGCTTTGCCCCGTCTTGCAGCACCTGCCCGTCCACGCTTAGGGCCTTGTGGGAAATCAGCCTCCGCGCCTCGCTACGCGAAGGGGCAAGACCGGAGTCCGCCAACACTGCCACCGGGGTAGAACTTTCCCCTTCTTTGCAGACATGGACCGGGGCGTCTTCCGGCGCCCCGCCCGCGCTGAAGATCGCCCGGAAATCCGTCAGGGCCTCCGCGGCGGCTTTTTGCCCGTGATAGCGGGCGGTGAGCTCAAGAGCCAGATTTTCCTTGGCCCGCATGGGATGCGTTTCGCCTTTCTCCACGGATTGCCGCAAAATTCGGATGTCTTCCAGGCTTTTCGCGGAGAGCAGCTCATAATAGCGCCACATGAGATCGTCCGATACGGACATGGTTTTGCCGAAGATCTGCGCCGGGGCTTCGTCTATGCCTATATAGTTGCCCAGGGACTTGGACATCTTCTTGCCGCCGCCCAGCCCTTCCAGCAGGGGCATGGTCAGGATGCACTGCGCCTCCAGGCCGTACTGTCCCTGCAAATGCCTGCCGACCAGCAGGTTGAATTTCTGATCCGTTCCGCCGAGTTCCACATCCGCTTTCAGAACCACGGAATCATAGCCCTGGGCAAGAGGATAAAGAAACTCGTGAATGGAAATGGGGATATTGGCCTTGTAGCGTTTTTCGAAATCGTCGCGCTCCAGCATCCTGGCGACAGTATAGCGGGAAGCCAGACGGATGAAATCGGCGGCTCCCATTGCCCCGAGCCAGCGGGAATTGAAGGCGACCTCCGTCTTTTCCGGGTCCAGGATTTTGAAAACCTGTTTTTTGTAAGTTTCAGCGTTCGCCATTACCTGTTCCTCTGTGAGAGGCGGGCGGGTGTCGTTGCGCCCGGACGGGTCTCCGATGCGGCCGGTGAAATCGCCGATCAGAAAAATCACCTGATGCCCCAGTTCCTGAAAATGCCGCATCTTGTGGATGACCACGGTATGTCCGAGGTGCAGGTCCGGGGCCGTTGGGTCAAATCCCACCTTCACGCGCAGGGGTTTCCCTCCGGCAAGCTTCCCGCGCAGCTCGTTCTCGTCAATAAGCTCGGCGCAGCCGCGCTTTATGACGGCCATCTGTCCGTCCACGTCCAATGCCGGTCTGGTCATTCTTCGCCTTCCTGGTCCATGTTGAAGTCCACTTTTATTTTGTAAATGCTGCGCGCCGGCAGGTTCAGGATTGAGATGCCGGTTTCGCGCTCCATGCGCTCGATAAGGGCTGCGTTTTCAGCCCGCGATGGCCCGATCAGGGTGAACCAGATATTGTATTTGTGCCGGCGCAGATAATTGTGCGTGACGCCGGGCTGGGAATTGACCGCCGCTACAAAGTCCCGAAGCTTTTCCGGAGGTACGGACGCGGCGCACAGGGTGCTGCAGAAGCCGAGTTTGTCGGAACGGAAATTCGCCCCCAGGCGGCGGATTACTCCCACCTCTCTGAGCCTGCGCACCCGTTGCAGGGCTTCTTCCTCCGACATCCCGCACTTTTCCCCGATCTCGGCATAGGGGCGCGGCACTATGGGGAAAGAAGCCTGAATCAAACCGAGTATGCGCCGATCCGCCGCGTCCAGCAAAGACTCCCCCCCGCTTTGTTCCGGCGGCTTTTTCCGGTTTTTTCCGGCGGACATGGCGCAGAGGCGTTTCATTATGGCAGCCCTCCCGGTCCGGACGCCTTGCCGGGCAAATAGGCACAGAGCGGTTCCTCGGCCAGATGATCGCCCGTCAGACTGTACGCTCGCGCCCGGCAGCCGCCGCAGACCCGGTGGTATTCGCAAACTCCGCATTTGCCTCGATAGCGGGATTTGTCGCGAAATTCCAGGAAATATTTCGCGGATTGCCAGATTTTCGCGAAAGATTCCTCCCTGACGTTGCCGCAGTCCAGTTCCAGGTAGCCGCAGGGCTGCACACGCCCGGTGTGGCTGATAAAACAGAAGCCGGTCCCGCCCAGGCACCCCCGGCTCAGCGCGTCCAGACCGAAAGTCTCCGGGTTGACCCCAAGACCGTCTTCTCTGGCGCGCTGGCGCATGATACGGTAATAGTGGGGCGCGCAGGTGGCTTTGACCTGCATGGGGGTGGTTTTGCGGAAATCGTAAAACCAGTTCAAAACCGCCTCGTATTCGGCCGCGTTGATCACCTCGGCTCCCAAACCAGCCGCCCGGCCCATTGGCACCAGAAGAAAAATATGCCAGGCAGCGGCCCCCAGTTCTCCGGCCAGGGTGGATATGCGCCTGAAGGACGACATGTTGCTCCTGGTCACTGTGGTGTTGATCTGAAACTCCACTCCCGCGCTTTTCAACAGCCCGATCCCGCGCAGGGCGGCGGCGAAAGCGCCAGGCACGCCGCGGAAGGCGTCGTGGCTTTCGGCGTCCGGGCCGTCCAGAGATACGGAACATCGCGCTATGCCGCTTTCCCGGATTTTTGCCGCCAAACCCCGCGTGATCAGCGTGCCGTTCGGCGCCATGACGCAACGCAATCCCTTGCTTCCGGCGTGTTCGGCCAATTCAAAAACATCCTTGCGCAGCAGAGGTTCCCCACCTGTGAAAATGATAATCGGCCGGCCACATTCCGGAAAGCTGTCGATAAGCGCCTTTGCCTCGGAGGTGGACAATTCACCCGGATAGGGGCGGGGATGGGCTTCTGCCCGGCAATGCCGGCAGGCCAGATTGCAGGAGCGGGTCACTTCCCAGGCTATGAGCCGCAACGGAGGGACCTGCGGTGATTCCTCCGCCGCCATGCTGTGGGGCGGGGCTGTTTTTTTGTCCGCGCGCGTGCTCAAAGCAGTCCCTGGCACAGCAGATCCCGCGTGAAATAGGTGATGATGAGGTCCGCCCCTGCCCGTTTTATGCCCAGCAGGGATTCCATGACAACGGCGGTTTCATCAATGCGCCCGAGTTCCGCGGCGGATTTGATCAGCGCGTATTCTCCGCTGACCTGATAGGCCGCGAGCGGCGCCGTAAACGCGTCGCGCACCTCGCGGATCACGTCCAGGTACGGTCCGGCCGGTTTGACCATGATGACGTCCGCCCCTTCCTCAATGTCCGCCGCCGCCTCGCGCAAGGCCTCCAACCGGTTGGCAGGGTCCATCTGATAGCTTTTGCGATCTCCGAAACGCGGGGCCGAGGCGGCCGCCTCCCGGAAAGGACCGTAATAGGCCGAGGCGTATTTGACCGCATAGGCCATGACGGGGGTGGAGGCGAAGCCGTTCTCGTCCAGAGCGTTGCGGATCACGCCAATCCTCCCGTCCATCATGTCCGAGGGGGCGATCATGTCCGCCCCGGCCTCGGCGTGGGAAAGGGAGACGCGGGCGAGCAACTCCAGGGACTCGTCGTTCAGCACTTCGCCGGAGGCCCCGACCAGTCCGCAGTGGCCGTGGTCCGTGTATTCGCACAGGCAGACATCCGTAATCAGGTAAATGTCCGGAAGCTTGTCTTTTATCTTGCGCAGCGCAGTCTGGACGACGCCGTTGCCGGCGTAAGCCCCCTTGCCCGCAGGGTCCTTTTCCGCGGGTATGCCGAAAAGCAGGCAGGCCGCGACGCCGTGTTCCGTGTCCCGTGTCAGGGCCTTGACCAGTTCATCCGGCGAATAGCGGAATTGTCCGGGCATCGTCGCAATGGGCGCGGGGCCGGATGATTTGCCTCTCCTTTCTTCGACAAAATACGGCATTATCAGCTGCGCCCGGTCAAGGCGCGTCTCGCGCGTCATCGCCCGCAAATGCGGGGCGCCGCGCAGCCTTCTCCCTCTGTGAAACATCTTGCGTTCCTTTTGTCCGGTCTGTGTGATATGGGATAAAATCATCCGGCCCGCAGCCCCAGGGTGCGCAGTATTCCCAGGTCTTTTTCCAGGGGATTTCCGCGCAGCGTCAGGTAGTCGCCGAGCATGAAACCGTTCGCTCCCGCGAAAAAAATCGCGTTCTCCCAGCCGGCGAGGACGGTGGTGCGCCCGCTGCATATCAGGATGTCCCGCCGCGGGTGCATAAGACGCATGACGGCGATAATGCCCAGGGCTTCGCTTGCGGACAGCATCCGTCTGTCGGCCAGAGGCGTTCCGGGGATAGGATTCAGGAAATTCAGGGGGATGGAGTCCACATCCAGTTCCCTGATCGTTTCCGACAATTCCAGGCGCTGCTCCCAGCTCTCGCCCAGGCCGAAGATGCCGCAGCAGCACAGGCGCAGACCGGCGGCCTTCGCGTTGCGCGCCGTTTCCAGACGCGCGTCGTAGTCGTGTGTGCTGCAGACCGAGGGGAAAAAGCTGCGCGCGCTTTCCAGATTGTGGTGGACGCTGGTAAAGCCCGCTTCCTTCATTCGCCGCGTCTGTTCAAGGCTCAGCACGCCTATGGAGGCGCAGAGTCTGATGCCGATGTCTCTGGTGATGCGCCTCGCCGCGTTGAGGATGCGCTCGAAATCTTTCGGGGTCGGCCCGACGCCGCTGCACACTATGCCCATGTAGTCGGCCCCGGTTTCGGCCAGAAAGCGGGCGCGCCTCAGGAGGTCTTCCTCCGGGACCAGGGGGTGGACCGGCGTGGCGGCGGGATAGGCGGCGGACTGGGCGCAGAAGCGGCAATCTTCAGGGCAGCGCCCGGATTTGGCGTTTATGATGCCGCAGGTGAAGGGCGCGGATTCGCCGGTTTCGCGGACCAAAGAGGCCGTGCCCATAATCTCCAGAAGACTGCGCGGAAGTCGCGCGACAACCGCTCCCGCCTCCTTTGCGTCAAGCGCCTCGCCCCGGCGGGCTTTTTCCAGTATTTTCGCATATTCCACAGGGTCAGCCTTCCGTTTTTTCCCGGATCAGCGCCCTCGCCTTTTCCCAGGGATATTCCGAGAACCTGATCTCCGGAGCGGACGCGGGATCGACTTCAATTTCCTTCCACGGCCCTTCCGGGGAACCTTCGGACACCAGCATGGCGGTTTTGCCGCCGGCCGTTCCGGCCTTGTGCGTATAAGCGGCGGTGACGGTCGCGGCCGAGGCGACGGCAGTGGCCGGCCAGGGTTCGGCAAAAAAACGTCCGAGGCCGGTGGGTCCGGGAAAATCCCGGCTCTGGAAAAAAAGATCGCGCGGCTCGGCAAAAACGGCAAGTTTCTGGTTGTCCGCCTCGTTGCGGCCCACGATGAGGCGGAATGATTCGCCGCCTCCTTCAGGAATATGCCAGAGCTGGCGACCGGCGTTGCCGAGGTGAAAATCCGCCGCCACAGGGTGGGGCGTATGGTGGAGGATCGGATAGTAACTGCGGGCGTTGCCTGTTTCCGTAAGCCGGCAGCCCCCGGCCGGGGTCGGTATTTCCGTGATGGAGAAGCGGGCGGCCAGCTCCATCTGGGCCTTGCGCGAGCGTCCGTAAAATCCGAAAAGGCGACTGCGGTCGATGACGCCTTCGTTTTCCGGCAGTGTGGGTTCAAGGAGCAGGGCCGAAAGCGGGCGCAAAAGCAGCCCTTTGAGTCCTGCCTCGCGCCTGATGATGTTCAGGGCATCCCGGCGTTGGGACATGGGACGCTGCCCCAGGACCTCGCCGGTAATCACGCAGCATGCCCCAAGTTCCCGCATGACGGCCGCCGCCTTGCGCAGCATGAGGATTTTACAGTCCACGCAGGGGTTGAAAACGCTGCCGAAGCCGTGGGCCGGCCGCGAGGCCAGCAGGCGGACGAAATCTTCACCCACGTCCACAGGCCGGATGTCAAGATCGAAAACCGCGCGCCAGTGCTCCAGCTTGTGAGGTTTGCCGAAAAACGGGCTTATAAAGTGCAGACAGACTACCTCAAGCCCCTGTTCCTTTATGATCCTGGCCGACAGCAGGCTGTCCAGACCGCCGGATAAAAGGGCGACGGCCAGATGGGCTTTTGCGCTCATAGGCTTCTCCTGGCTTCGTTTAGCCCACGCGGGGCGAAAAAGCAACACGCCATTCGGGATGCGGACAATTCTCATTAGAGCGTGTCAACTTTAGATATTAACGCGCTCTGCAAGGATTTGCAGCGCAAGTCCTAGACGCGAGATGCTTGCAGGCTGGCTTTGCCCACCGTCAAGTAGCATTTCAAGCGTAAATGCTATAGATTTGGAAGAGTTGAGTAAAGCGATGAAAATACCGGAACAGGTCAGTGTTGCCTGTATGGGGGTTTTGTGAGATACGCATGAGAAAAGTTGAGCATTGCAATAGTTACCCTTCTCAACCGGAAGGCAATGATTGCGAGGGATAATGAAATGGTGAACGTCAACAATTCTATAAAAACGGTGCATACGGTAACGCTTGAGATTGCGGGGCACACCGCGATGTGGACACGTCCGGACAGCGGCGACGTTCCCGTGAGTTACCCGGCGCCAACGTACAGTGCGGTTAAAGCCATTTTTGAGAGTGTGCTGTGGGGGCCTGCCGTTGAGATTGTGCCGGAGCGCTGCGAGATTTGCCGTCCGCTGGCTTGGCACGCATATTATACGAATTACGGCGGCCCCTTGCGAAAAGTGGTCAGGGACGGCAACAGTTTTCAATTGCTCGCCACGGTCCTGGTCGATGTCTGTTACCGACTCCACGCTACCGTTGTGCCCTTTGGCGACAAATCCAAACTGAACGCTAAGGCGCTGGCATGGGACGGCAAAACCACCTCTCCGGGGCACGCCTATAAGGAGATATTTGAACGCCGCCTGAAACGCGGTCAGAGTCATACGATTCCCTTTCTGGGATGGCGGGAGTTCACTCCATCCTATTTCGGCGCGTTCCGTAAGGATACACAAGTATGCGCGGACATGGAACGCATAACGCTGCCCTCAATGATGCGCCGCGTGTTCAACAGCGGCTACAAGGGCGAAGTCGCGTTTGAGTATGATACGGATGTTGTGATAGAAAGTGGAGTGCTCTGCTATGATAAACGAGCTGTATGAACTCGCTGCCGCCTTGGGCGACATCGGCGTGAAGTCGGTCTCCTGGCACGACGACTATAAGGAACTGCCGAAGGTCACGAAAAAAGCTCTGTGTTACTGCATCAGAATGAACGCTGACGGCGGCATCGGCAACATTGAAACGCTTGCACCTGAAACAGTCAAACGTTTGAGGAAATACGGCAAAGGCACAGGCACGGGCGGGTCGTTCCCGGCGATGAACATTGTCCCGTTGTACCGTCTTGACACTAAGGAGCAGATAAAACGTCTCGAAGAAATTGAGGAGGATCCGTCCAAGGTTGATCCGGACGAGCTGGGCGCTTGGCGCAAGCGCGATAACTGGGAGAAAAAACGCGCGCAATTCTGGCACTGCATACATGACAAGGCGCATGAACTTGGTAAAATCGTGGGATCTGACAATGTGGTCGGCGCATTGGCCGATATCACGCTGAACTACGGCGATATCGGCGCTTTCAAAGCGGCCCTGGAGTTGTATCTGTTTACGCGGTTAGGAACGAAAAGCAACATAAACGACGCGCTCGCCCTGCTGTTTTACAAAGGCGGTCCGGAAAAGGCGGAGAGTGACTGCGGCCCGAATATAAGCGTAATTTTGGATTTGGCGGATTATTCGCGATTTTCTTACCCTGTCGCACATGAGGAAACCACAAAAAGCGTCAACGCCGCTCTGCATGCGGCGCAAGCGGCAAAGCTCGTCGACATTGCGGCATCCGCCGGCGAAACAGACGCTTTCGGCGCTGCATACAGCAAAGTGGGAGAACCGATGCCGGAGGTAAAACTGGCGGGCGGTTTCAGCGTAAAATTGCGGGCCATGTTCAATGCTCAGAAAAGCCAGTACAAATACGGCAGGATTGGCGACGAGTCGTTTCCCATCACCAGGGACAATCGCGCCCGACTGAAAAGCGCCCTTGAATATGTGGCGGATGACGCCAGAAAAAACAAACTTTGGGTAAATGCCGACGAGGACGAGATCATTTTTGTCTACCCTTCGCCTCTTCCCTGGGCGGACTTGAATGCCGTGCAAGTATTGGGCAGCAATGGCGTGAAGACATTTGAAGCTACGGCAAAAGCATTCGCAAAAAACCTGTCCGGCCTGCCTCTTGGACAAAAACCGGAAAACATGCATGTTTTCAGCCTCCGAAAAATGGATAAAAGCCGCAGCAAAGTTGTGTACAGTCGTAGCAGAACGATGGATGGGTTTGTTGACGCGGCAAATGCCTGGCAGTCCGGCTGTGAAAATATTCCACAACTGCCCTTCAAGGTTGTTGTGCCCTTTCCGCTGGATGTTCCCAAGATTTTGAACAAGGTCTGGAAACAGGACGGAACAATAGCAAATGGGAAAAAGTCCGCAAAACGCATGCAGTTTTACCAAGGCCTTGAACTGCTGCTTGAGCGGCAGGACGAAAACGAGATCCGCCGTTGGACGCATGCACTTATACACGGGGTATTCGGACTTGTGGTGCATGCCGGTAATCAACGATCCGGTCTTGAGGATGGTCTCAGGAAGGAGCTTGCGGAAATTTGCGCGGCACTCGGTCTGCTGTTGTATAAACGGGGTGCAAAAAAGGAGTGTTATATGGAAAGTACAGCATATCTTACAGGCCAGTTACTGAAAACATCTGACGAACTCCACGCTCTCTACTGCAAGGTGAAGCGCGAGGGTGACGTGCCCCCGCAATTGGCCGGCAACAGCGTATTCAACGCAGCGGCTGATAATCCCATGCAAGCGCTGTCCATACTCTGTACGCGCATGACGCCATACCTCGCCTGGGCGAAGCAGTACAGCAGCAAAAAAGAAGAAGAAGACGGGGAAGAAAATAAAAAAAACGTTAAGCTCGCAGGATGGTATATCGATCAATACAGACGCATAGCCGACAAGTTGAAAGAGACGCTGGGAGAAAGGAGCAGCGCCATACGGCTTGATGACTTCGGCAAAGCGCAGTTGTTCATAGGCTATCTGGCGTCGCTTCCCAAAAAGTCAACCGATGCTGGCGGAAACGATAAAAATGCAAATGGCAATCAGGAGGTTTGAGGTGATGGCTACGGATATCAAGCGCGCAACCGGGCTGTTGGTGATTGAGGCCGTGAACAGTAACCCGAACGGCGATCCGGACAGGGAAAGCAGTCCGCGGCAGCGGCCGAACGGGCAAGGGGAAATTTCTCCGGTGTCGTTCAAACGCAAACTGCGCGACTTGCTTGAGAATGAAAGTGGCGTGCTTTGGGAAGCCCTTCCCGAAAAATTCAATAGTAGGCGAGATAGTTATGCGATTTTAGAGTCTCGGGGGCGTACCGATGAGGAAATAACCAAAGAGATAAAAAACGGCTCTTTCACAGGAAAATACTGGGATGCGCGACTATTCGGCAACACCTTTCTTGAAACGACAAAAACCATTGGCAAGGAATTTATCAAAACCGGCGTGGTCCAGTTTGGAGTGGGCGTGTCAGTGTCTCCGGTTACGATCGTATATCATACGAACACTAAAAAGAGAGGCATGGGAAGCAAAAGCGCGGGCATGGCACCGCTTGCGTTCCGCATCGTGGAGCATGGCGTATATTGCATGCCGTTCTTTGTGAACCCCAACTTCGCCGACAAGTCGGGCTGCACCGCCAATGACGTGGAACTTTTGAAACTGCTTATCCCCCACGCCTACGATCTCAACCGTAGCGCCATACGCCCCGATGTGCGCCTGCGTCACGCCTGGTACATGGAACACAAAAATTCTCTCGGCAGTTGTCCGGAATATCTGCTGATCGACGCGCTGACGCCGGTGAGGAAAAGCGATGCTGCTAAAGCCTCGGCCGATTGGTCGGACTACGAGGATAAAACGAGCCTGTCCGGGGACTTGGCGAGCAAGCTTGCTTCGGTGGCGGATTTGATGGCGTCATGACATATTACGCGCATAGTGCGAAGGACGGAACACCTGCTCAGGCTTATGAACTGCATGTGGAGAAGGTCCGCACACAGGCTTTGAATTACGCAAAAGCGGCGGCAAAATTTGCGAAGGATGGCGACGCGCTTGTTCAGGCAACGGAGCCGGCCGCCGTTTACCATGATTTGGGGAAATTGGACGACGCCAATCAGGAGGTGTTGTCCGGCGCGGTCAGGGGCGCGAATGGCAAATTGCCGGTGAACCACGTTGACGCGGGTGCGGCGCTGTGCAAGAGGAGCAACTTGTATCTTTCCGCCGCTACGGTGTACGCGCACCACGCGGGTTTGCCGGACGTGCCTGACGAACTTGCGCGCGACAAGGCGCTTTTTCGTGACTGCAACACAAAAACCATCGCGCATACCGACGAGATGCTTGGCAAGCTGCTTGAAATCCACAACAGCCTTATGCCCGCGCTGCCCGATATCCAGCAGAAGGAGCCCAGCGGCGATCTTGCGATGTTTCTGCGCATGCTGTTGTCCTGTCTCGCGGACGCGGACCACCTTGATACATCTGTAAACTACGGCAATTACCCCGCTGTGGAACCTGTGGTCGAACTATGCGCCGCAAAGCGGCTTGCGGCCTTGGACGCATATGTGACCAAGCTCGGAAGGAGCGATGGCAGAAAACGCATGGACGCGTATGTGGCAGGCATCGATGGCCGCGATGACACGGAACGCGCAAAACTGCGCGACGAGATGTACCATGCCTGCCGCAATGCGTCTGTCGAGGCGTCGGTTGCGGGCTGCGACAGCCCCGTCGGGTCCGGCAAAACCACGGCCGTCATGGCCAATCTGCTTGCCGTCGCGGAAAAACGCAACCTGCGGCGGATATTTGTCGTTCTACCGTTTACGAACATCATTACGCAGTCAGTGGACATATACCGCGAGGCTTTGGCCCTGCCCGGAGAGAATTCGCGCGATGCAGTCGCGGAATTGCATCACCGGGCCGATTTCGAGAGTGAGGACGCGCGGCACCTGACCGCGCTATGGCGTGCGCCGATAATCGTAACAACGGCGGTCGCGTTCTTTGAAACGCTCGCCTCAAACCGCCCCTCTGCGTTGCGGCGTCTGCACGAATTGCCGGGCAGCGCGGTGTTTGTCGATGAGGCGCATGCGGCGCTGCCGGTCCGGTTATTGCCGCTTGCCCGCAAGTGGATTGAAGTGCTTGCCAAGGACTGGGGTTGCTATTGGGTGCTTGCAAGCGGTTCTTTGACACGGTTCTGGGAGATACAAGAGATCGCTCAAGACAGTAAAATGTCGGTTCCGGAACTGGTAAACGATGACCTGAGAACGCGGCTTTCGGTCTATGAGCAAAGCCGCGTGGCATACAGCGCGAATCTCGTTCCGATGACGGTGGATAAACTTATCGCGTTTGTCATGTCCGCGCCCGGTCCGCGTCTTGTGATAGTGAACACGGTGCAAAGCGCGGCGGTTATCGCGTTGCGAATCAGGGACAGGCTTGGCCGCGGCAAGGTTGAGCATCTTTCCACCGCGCTGACGCCGGAGGATCGTGAGAAGACGCTAAAGCGCGTACGCGATCGTCTGGCTGACGAAAGCGATACGGACTGGGTACTCGTCGCGACCTCCTGCGTGGAGGCTGGAGTGAACCTGTCTTTCCGTAACGGTTTCCGTGAGCTCGCTTCGCTTGTGGCATTGTTGCAGGCCGCAGGGCGCGTGAATCGTGAGGGGATTTATCCCGATGCACGGATGTTTATATTCTGCTTAGCAGACGACATGGAATTGACGAGGAACCCCGGAATGCAGGATTCCGCCGCTGTGCTGCGTAATTACCTTGCGCGCGGCAGGGAGATAAGCCCTGCGTTGAGTACACAGTCTATTCAGGACGAAATACGCCGCGCTGGTGTGAGTTCAGTTTTTGAGGAACTACTGAATGAGGAAAATCCTCCCTCGTGTTATAAGACCATCGCGGGCAAATTTCGCGTAATCGACAGCGACACGAGTTTAGCGATCGTTGACGAGACGTTGGCCGGGCGCGTGCGCAGGTGTGAATCAGTCGAATGGCGTGAAATTCAGCGAAAATCAGTGCACATTGCTGCCTATAGATTGTGTGAACCGTATGTGAAACAGCTTACCGACGAATTGTGGCATTGGAATATCGGGTATGATGAGTTTGTGGGATACATGTTCGGAATGCTACAGCCACTTTGCAGGTTTTTACCTGAGAAATAAGATGGGATAACCTCGAATTGGTCTGCCCAAGAATGTAGCATGGGCCTTCAGGCCGGGGGCTCAAAGCATAAAGGAAGTTCAGACAAAGGACGCGGCAGTGGCCAAGCAATTCTTTTCCGGGCGGCTTTTGGGAGGAATGTCGCGGGGGAGGGCGCGTCCCGGCGGGGGGAAAAATGGATGACTTTGCCGCCGGCTTCTGATACCTATGCGCAATCAGTCACACTCAAGCCGAGGTGCTCATGGCGAAAAAACCCGCTCCCACTCCCAATACAATGCGTTCCGAAGCCCTGGCGGCGGCGCTCACAACCATAGAGCGCCGGCACGGGGCCGGAGCCATAATGAAGCTTTCCGAAAAAACACATGTGAACGTCCCGGTGATTCCCACCGGCTCCATAGGCCTGGATCTTGCCTTGGGCGTCGGAGGCATACCCAGGGGACGGGTTTCGGAGATATACGGCCCGGAATCATCCGGCAAAACCACAATCGCCCTGCACATCATCGCCGAGGCGCAAAAGCTCGGAGGCACCTGCGCCTTTATCGACGCCGAGCACGCCCTGGACATCAACTACGCCCGGCGTCTGGGGGTGAACACGGACGATCTGCTTATCTCCCAGCCGGATTACGGCGAACAGGCCCTCGAAATAGCGGACCTGCTCGTCCGCTCCAACGCCGTGGACCTGGTGGTCATAGATTCAGTCGCCGCCCTTATCCCCCAGAACGAACTGGAGGGCAACATGGGCGAAACCCAGGTGGGCGGACAGGCCAGACTCATGAGCCACGCCCTGCGCAAGCTCACCGGCTCCATTCACAAGTCGCGCACGGCGGTTATATTCATCAATCAAATCCGTATGAAAATAGGTGGGATGGTCGGATACGGGGCTAATCCGGAAACCACCACCGGCGGGCACGCGCTCAAGTTCTACGCCACGGTCCGCCTTGACGTGCGCAAGATCCAAAGCCTCAAGGACAAGGAAGAAGTTTTCGGCAACCGCACCAAGGTGAAAGTGGTCAAAAACAAGGTCGCTCCGCCCTTTCGCACGGCTATTTTCGACATACTTTACGGAACCGGCATTTCCCGCACCGGAGAGATGCTCGACATCGGCGTTGAGGCCGGAGTCGTGGAAAAAAGCGGGACATGGCTGTCCTACGGCAAGGAAAGACTGGGGCAGGGCAAGGAGCAGGCGCGCGCCCTGCTGGAGGAAAACGAGGAACTGCGCCTTGAGGTGGAACGCAAAATCATCGAGCATCTGGGCATGAACCCGGATGTCCTGTCCAGAGCCGCCGCGGATGACGCAGAAGGCGACGGCCCCTTTGCTGAAGCGTAGTACGCTGTCATTCGGAAAATGCGAATCGGACAGCGTACCGGCCGCCGGGCGTATATGCCCGCCCGACGCTGAAATGATCCATGGGTTTGGGCAATTCGACCAGGAACGGGGAAATGCGCACGACAAACGAGATACGGCGCCTTTTTTTGTCATATTTCAAAGAGCGCGGGCATGAAATAAGAAGATCCTCATCGCTCGTGCCGCGCGACGACCCAACGCTTCTCTTCACCAACGCGGGCATGGTGCAGTTCAAGAAAGTTTTCCAGGGCCTGGAAAAATTGCCTTTTCCCCGCGCCGTCACCGCCCAGAAATGTTTGCGCGTGGGCGGCAAACACAACGACCTGGAAAACGTGGGGCGTACCGCCAGACACCATACCTTTTTCGAGATGCTCGGCAATTTTTCCTTTGGCGACTATTTCAAAGAAGACGCAATAAAATTCGCCTGGGACTTTTTGACGGCGGAACTCGGCCTGCCCGCCGAAAAACTGTATGTGACGGTCTTTGAGGACGACGATGAAGCCGCCCTTTTGTGGAGCAGGCTTACCCCGGTGCCGGCGAAGCGCATCCTGCGCATGGGGGAGAAAGACAATTTCTGGCGCATGGGCGATATCGGTCCCTGCGGCCCCTGCTCGGAAATTCTCATCGACCAGGGCGAGCACATGAGCTGCGGGCCGGATTGCGGCATAGGACGCTGTGATTGCGACCGCTTTCTGGAGATCTGGAACCTGGTGTTCATGCAGTTCAACGAGCTCGCTCCGGGACGGCGCGAGCCTCTGCCCAGACCCAGCATAGACACCGGCATGGGGCTTGAGCGCATCGCCGCCGTTTGCCAGGGCGTTTTTTCCAATTACGAGACGGACCTTTTCCGCAACATCATCTCCGAAGCCTGCTCCCTGGCCGGGGTCAAATACAGCCGCAGCGCCCCTGACACCAATGAGGTGGACACCGCCCTCAGGGTTATCGCCGATCACAGCCGGGCCATGGCCTTTATGGCCGCCGACGGGATAATGCCGTCCAATGAAGGCAGGGGTTACGTGCTGCGCCGTCTGATCCGCCGCGCCTACCGCTTCGGGCGGCTGATCGGCATGCCTTCGGTTTTCCTCTGCAAGACCGTGGACTGCGTGGCCGAGAATATGGGCGAGGATTTTCCGGAGCTTAACTCCTCGCGTTCCTTTATCGTCCGCGTTATCCGCGAGGAAGAGGAACGCTTCGAGAAAACCCTGGACAAGGGGCTGGCCCTTCTGGAAGACGCCCTGGGGAACCTGGAAGAACAGGCGGACATGTGCATCCCCGGCTCCGTGGCCTTCAAGCTCTATGACACTTACGGCTTTCCCCTGGACATTATCAACGACGTGAGCGAAAAGCGCGGCTTTGCCGTGGACGAGGCCGGGTTCCGCGCCCATATGGACGAACAGAAGCAAAGGGCCAAGGCCGCCTGGAAAGGTTCCGGGGAAAAAGACCTGGCCGGGCCCCTGGCTACCCTTTTGGAGGAAGGGCTGCGCTCGCGTTTCGTGGGCTATGATTTTCTGCGTTCGGAATCGCGCATAACCGCCCTGCTGGATGCGGACGGGATGCATGTCCCGTGTCTTGCCGAAGGAACGGATGGCTTTTGCGTGACCGGGCTTACCCCTTTCTACGGCGCTTCCGGCGGCCAGACCGGAGACAGGGGGGATATGCGGTCCCCGCAGGGCAGGGCGGAAGTTACGGATACCCTGAAGGCCTCCGCGGACTTGACCGTACACCGGGTCCGGGTGAGCGGCGGGGAACTGCTTCTGGACGCTGAGGTTTGCCTGTGCGTGGACGAGGAAAGGCGTCTGGCCTCGGCCCGCAACCACACCTGCACGCACCTTTTGCACGCCGCCCTGCGCCGGGTGCTGGGAGATCACGTCCGTCAGGCCGGTTCCCTGGTCGAGCCGGAACGTCTGCGCTTTGACTTCAACCATGTGAGCGCCGTGAGCGAGGCGGAGATCGCGGAGATTGCGCGCAAGGTGAACGCGGCCATCCTGGCCGACATCCCTCTTAAGGCCGAAGTCTGTTCCTATGAGGAGGCCCTGCGTTCCGGGGCGACGGCGCTTTTTGGCGAAAAATACGGCGATACGGTGCGCGTTGTGTCCATTGAAGGCGAATCCGTCGAATTGTGCGGCGGGGTGCACCTTTCACGCACCGGCCAGGCCGGGTTTTTCGCCGTTGTCTCCGAAGCCGGCGTAGCCGCCGGGGTAAGGCGCATTGAGGCGATTACGGGCTGGAACGCCCTTGAGCTTTTCTCCCGGCTGCGGGCGGAGATCGAGGAGGCGCGCGAGCTTGTCCGGGGACGGGACGGAGAACTGCCGCACCGCATCCGGCTTCTGCAGGAAGAAACCAGGGCGCTGCGCAAGCGACTGGAGAGCTTCGTCGCCGGGGCCGCAGCCCAGGTGACCAAAGGCGTCATGGACCAGATAGAGGATTTGGGGGGCATAAAATTTCTCGCCTTCCGCAGTTGCGCGCAGAATATCAAGACTCTGCGGGACCTGATGGACGATCTGCGCTCCAGATTGTCCTCCGGCGTCATCTGCGCGACGGCCGAAGACGCCGAGGGCAAGGTGAGCATGATACTCTCGGTTTCGCGCGATCTGCACAACCGCTTCACCGCCCCGGCCCTGATCCGGGAAGCGGCCGCCTTTATCGGCGGCTCCGGCGGCGGACGCCCGGAACTGGCTCAGGCCGGCGGCAACGACCCCAGAGGCATCGCCGCCGCCTTTCAGTCTCTGCGCGAGAAGTTGAGGCAGTCCCGGTAACCGGAGAACCCGTATGGAAAATAAATCCGCCGGCCCTGTTTCCGGGGGGGCGCGGGTGGCGGGAGACCTTGCGGATATTGAGCGGTTCACGAATGAAACGAGTGAACCGCCCGGCAAGGATTTGCCTCGCAACTCCTTGCCGCGAAACTGGAGCAGGGGGGCTTTGCCCGTCGTAAGCGAACGGTTTCAAGCGTTAGTTGCTCTAGAAGCGCCGTCTTCCAAATCCTTGGGACACAGAGCGCTTATCGCTGCTGCCCTGGCCCACGGGGATTCCGTCATCAGCCGGGTTTCTGAAAGCGAGGACGTGACCCGCACGCGCGAGGCCCTGGAGTTAATCGGTGCGAAGTTCACGCGCCTTGGCAAGGGGGTCTACGCGGTGCGGGGGCTTGGCGGCGCTCCGCGCTGTGGCGGCGCGGAACGGGAGAAAGCCGTATCCGTATTCATCGGAGAATCCGGGACTTCCTGCCGTCTGCTGACGGCGGTGCTCGCGGCGGGAGAAGGTTGTTTCTACATCCACGGCTCCGGGCGCATGCACGAGCGTCCCATGGGGGATCTGCCCGCGGCGCTTGGCTTTTTAGGTGCGGAATTTGTTTTTGCGGGCAGAAGGTCAAGCCCGCCCTTCTGGTTGCGCGCCTCGGGCCTCAATGCCGCAGGTGGGGAATGCCGGGTCGGCGCGGCCGAATCCAGCCAGTATCTGTCCGCAATGCTGCTTGCCGCCCCGTTAAGCGCGGGCGGCCTGCGTCTGCGTCCCGCCTCGGTGCGCATCGTTTCTTTGCCCTATGTCGGGCTGACTTTGGAGATCATGGAACATTTCGGGGTCAGGGCGGAAATCGCCGCGCGGGAAACGGACGCGCGCCTGAGCTTCAGCGAAACCCGCGCCGCCCTCGCCTCAGGGGGATTGACGGCCGGAGACCTTGTTTTTTCCGTCCCCTCCGCGCGTTACCGGGGGGCGGACTATACGGTGGAGGGCGACTGGAGCGGGGCTTCCTGTCTTCTGGCCGCCGGTGCGATAGGGCCGCGGGCGGTGCGCGTCGCCGGGCTCAAAGCGCGAAGCCTTCAGGCGGACGCGATATTTCCGGACATTCTCAGGGAAATGGGGGCGCGCGTTGAGCAGGAGGAGGGGAGCGTAACCGTGGCCCCGGCGCCTTTGCGCGGGATAAGCGCCGATTTGGGCGACTGTCCGGACCTCGCCCCGACCCTGGCCGCTTTGGCCGCCCATGCCGCCGGACCCACGGTCATAAGGAACGCCGCGCACCTTAAGGTCAAGGAAAGCGACCGATTGTCCGCTCCGGCCGAAGAGTTGGCCAAGGCCGGATGCCGGGTGGAGGTAAAAGAGGACGGTATGGTGATAACCCCCCCGCCGGGAGGGCCCAATGCCGAAGGAAAGGAGTTTTGCGCGCATAACGATCACCGCATGGCCATGAGCCTGGCCCTGCTCGGGCTTGCCGGGGCGCGGGCGCGCGAAAGCTTTGCCGTGCGCCTTGACAACCCCGCTTGCGTCGCCAAGTCTTTCCCGGATTTCTGGGAATGCTGGGAAAAGGTGCTGGGCCGGGAACCGCAAGCCATATAAAGTGGTATTACCAGCCCATCCCGCAGCATTCCCGGCGCGGGTCCGCCCCTCCGCTCAGGCTCTCCTCCTCGCGCAGGATCAGGCAGGCTCCGCCGGCCTTCCAGGCCCAAGCCGGCCAGAGGCGCACCTCGTGTCCCAAACCGGAGAGGGCGCGCGCCGTATCCGCGCTTATCCTGGATTCAAGGCGCAGAACGCCATTGGAACAGGCGTGCGGATAAAAGGAATCCGGAAAACAGAAAACCCCGAACCGCGGAGCTTCCACGGCTTCCTGGGCATCCATACCGAAGAGGATGAGGTTGAAAAGCACCTGAAGGTTGGTCTGGCACTGGATGTCCCCGCCGGGCGTGCCCAGGACCAGCCAGGGCCTGCCCCGGCGCAGCACCATGCAGGCCGTGGGGGTAAGGCGCGGTCTTTTGCCGCCTTCCACGCTGCTCGGATGCCCGTGGACGAGCCAGGACTGGGAACCGCGAGACGAAACGGCAAGGCCGGTGCCGGAAACGATCCGGGTGTCGAAGGACATGTCGCTAGGCGTAGCCGAGAAAAACGATCCCCAGCGGTCAATGACGCAGATATGGCTGGTATCCAGGCAATATCCTGAAGCCGGAGCGTCTTCGGGTTCGGAAAGAGGATTGAAACTTTCCGGGGCGGGGCGACCTTCAGCGGCAAAGGGGTTGTCTGAAGGAGGCATGCGTTTGCAGGCCGCATCCCCGATCCGGGCGCGGCGCAGGGCGCCGTATTCCGGGGAGAGCAGGCCGTTCAGCGGAACATCGGTGAAACGCGGGTCTCCGAAAAGGCGTTCCCGGTCGGCAAAGGCCAGCTTGAGGGCCTCGGCCACAGTGTGGACATAACGGGGTGAATTGTGGCCCATACCGGCAAGGTCCACGCCCTGCAGAATATTCAGGGTCATGGGCAGAACCGGCCCCTGGCACCATGGTCCGTGGGTCAGTATGGAGTATTCGCCGAAGTTGAAGACCAGGGGGTCTTCGATTTCGCAGGCGAAGTTTTCCATATCCGCCGGGCTGAGCAGTCCGCCGTGTGCGGCGTGGAAATCCGTTATTTTGCGCCCGACGTCTCCGGTGTAAAAGACGGAGCGGGCCGCGTTCAGTCCTTTTACGCGATCGCCCCTGCAGGCTGTTTCCGCTTCGGCCATGGCCCGGAAGGTGGCGGCCAGGTCTTTTTGCAGAAACAGTTCCCCGACTTCGGGAATTCTGCCTTGAGGCAGAAAGATGGCTCTGTTTTCGGGCCAGCGCCGGTAGGAGTCTTCCGCCTCCAGAATACGGTCGCGCAGGAACTGATGGACGGGGAAGCCGTTTTCGGCCAGGTCCGCGGCGTCGGCTGTGATTTCTGAAAAGCTCAGGCTGCCGAACTCCAGCAGTGCCTGGATGTAGGCGTCCGGGGCACCGGGCACCACGCTGCGCAGGATGCCGGGCGGCAGTCGCCCCTGGTGCTGTTTCAGAAAGTAGTCTACGGAGGCCGCTTCGGGCCAGTAGCCCAGGCCGGTCACAGCGCGGGTTTTTCCGCTGGGCGCGTGGTGGATGAGCAAGGGGGCCACCCCGGCGAAACTGACCATGTCCGGCTGGAGCACGGCAAGGCAGATCGCCCCGGCCACTCCGGCGTCCACGGCGTTGCCGCCTTTGTCCAGAATGCGCATGGCCGCGCAGGTGGCCATGCTGTGTCCGGAGACCGCCATCTGCACACGGCCGCGCGCGGGCGGACGCATGGAGGCTCGGGTCTGTTCGCTTGCGGAAACAATTTTCTGGTCGCTCATAAAAAATTCCTTATGGGTTTAAGCCTTTCCCGGCACACTGTTTCAGGGTATTTCGCGGATTGAAAGATACATAACATGCGCCGTCTACGGAAGGAAGGGCCGCAAATGAAGGACCGCAAACTTGACTCAGGCGGGGGCATGGTCTAAAAATTCCGCCTTGGGAGATGGCGGGCCGGATTAACCCATGCCAATTCGGGATAAAAGATACAGATTTCCGCATGGAAATCTGAACAGCGCCCCGGTGGCCGCTGTCGCCGCGAAGCGGCGCAAGCCAGCCGAAAACCGCGTTTTTAGCTGACGAGATACTGCGCGGAGAAAAGTTACTTTTAATGCGGGTATCAGTAATAGTTAACCGTGTATGGGTACAGGTGAAATTTATTGTTTGCCACCCTGTTGCTCTACCCTGACGCGGAAAAAAGATTCCAGGACGCCGACTTGGCTCAGCTGATAGAGCAGATGATTCGTAAGAAACTACTCCGGTTGGCAGGGACAAAAAATTAACGATTTACCATAGTTGCCAGCGTAGCTCACTCGGCAGAGCAGCTGATTCGTAATCAGCAGGTACGGGGTTCGACTCCCCGCGCTGGCTCCATATATTACAAGGGTTTATGGTTAAAACCGTAAACCCTTTTTTAATTGGGGGGAACACCGGGGGAACACCAGAAAAAAATTCCTCAAAAAAATCTTCTCCGCTTCGGCTTTCTGAAACTCTCTCGCAGAAAATTTTCCGCCCGCCCTCTCTGCGTCTTCTCTGCTCCCTGGACGTTCCCTTGGACGTTCCCTTGGACGTTGCTCCCTGGACGTTGCTCCCTGGAGACCTCTCCTCTCTCCCTGGACGCTGCTCCCTGCTCCCTGCTCCCTGGTCCCTGGACGCTGCTCCCCGTAAGACAAGTAGCGGGGTAAAAGCTTCTGCTAATCAGGCATATAAAAAAGTTTGAAAAAAAATTAGATTTTGTGTTTACAAAAAGACGCGTTTTAAGATTATGTCTGTAGCATTGCCGTTTGTGTCTTTGTTTGACGCAAGGCGCGGAAATATGTATAGGCTAGACTGATAACCAGAGTTTTGCAATCGGTTGCAAAAAATTATTTGGCCGTAATTTTTGCAACCGATTGCAAAACAGACAACAGGAGGCTGCAACATGGCAGGCGATAACGATACTGGCCGAATTTGGCTTACAGAGAAAGATGCGGCGGAATATCTGCAATGTTCCAAGAGCTTTCTGGCCATAGACCGCACACGGAACCGGCGAATACCATTTTCCAAGCTTGGCAATCGGATACGCTATAGCAGGAAAGAGCTTGATGCCTATCTGGAACGAAACCGGGGCTTTTAACCAACAAATAAGTAGGAGGCGGAAAGATGCGCAAGCAAGGCATACAGACACCGGCGCGGAATGCTCCAAGTGATGCCATGTTGGAGAAGATTTTAGCCCCGGATGAAGATTACGCTGCTATAGCGGAAACCAAGGCGGCTCAGGCGGGGGAATCCTGGCTATCTATGGATGAAGCCGAAGGCTATTTGGAATGTTCTCCAAGCCTATATCCGATATGGCTTAAAGAGAAAGAAGCGGGAGAGGCGGCTTACTGGCTTGAGACCGCGCATAAAGTATGTCTATTCCATGATAGGCAATTAAGCATGAAATCTCCGGGTTATCAGAAGTGGCGGGTAGCGTCATGCCTTGCCCGATTGATAAAAGATCGTCCGGATATAGAGCGGACTGGGCTAAATGTTGCGTTTGCCCGCTCAATGAGCATTCCGGCCAATTCTCCGGTAAAGCTTTCTGTCCATGCTTCTTTTGACTGGGATTATTTTCCCTTTCGCAAGGGTATCGGGGTTATCTGGTATGAACATCCGAAGCGGTATGTTTTCCGTGCCAGTACGTGATTGACGATAGGAGGGATTCAGAAGTGTTGAAAGATAAGCAGGGAAACCCTTATTTCAGGGTATGCAAGGGCATGGTTGTGTCATTTGACAAGGAAGGCCCGGATTTTTCTAAGGAAGGCCCGGATTTTTTTAAGGCATTCCAAGAAAATGAGCGGGAGCAAAATGAGCGGCTTGCCTTAAAGAAAAAGAAACTTGCGGAAGTTGTTTGCGCACAAGTAAGAGCGGAACTATTGTCTTCCGGCATTATTGAGAAGGTTGAAGAACTGCGAAGTTCTGTAGCGGCTATGTCCGGGAAGTCCAAGGTTGTATCCAAAGAAGTAGTAAAGCCGAAGCCGGAGGGGTTCAGCATCAGGAATTGGCGGCCTTAGATTTAACCGTATAACTTTGGGGAAGGATTTTTTATGCAAACAATAGAAACGATTGCGGACAAGTCTGTTATCAAATCCTCAAAATTAGGATTATGGGCGAAGTTTCCGGTTATGCCCGAAGCAGTTTCACCTTCGGCAAGCCGTTTTCCGGTATTGTCTTTTCAGGAGGCAAGATGTTTTGTTCTCAATGATGCGCATTGTTTCGGGGTTGCTGTTGAGGGGGAGCGTTTTCTTTGCCACCTGGATACGGCGAATCAAGCATTTTTGGCGCTCTTTCCGGGACTGGGGGAGAAAAGCGATTTTGCAAAATGGATTGTCGCTCAATTCTTTGTGCATATAGCCAAGGGGAGAGCGGTGGACTTGTCATTTGCCGAGCGTTGCCTATCCGAATTTGTTTATGTTCCGAGTTGGGCGGTATTTTCGGGTGGAATGCCGAACCATATTTTTTTCCCTTTCAGCCGTGCGGCGGAATCTGATAATTCCGGACAGCCGGAAGGAAAAGAAAATCAGGAATGCGCAAGCATGTATGAAGAGCATTTACAAGATGCGGAAGTAGTGGCGGGGGTATCAGTATAGGGGTATAAGGCGGCTGCGAAAATAAGGAAGGCCGGAAGTTGCAATCTCCGGCCTTTTCCTGTCCATATGGTTCATAAGGAGAAATCTGACTTATCTGATACTCTTTCCCCACAAAAGTCAAGCCATATCTTCAGAATTATCTTTAAGCGTGTACAGCATTGCACAGTATTTAGAAATTACTAAACTTTTTCGCAAAACATGACGCAAATACGGGTAATATATAAGAATTTATACCGCCCTAATAATCATTGAAGATTTTGCGGATTGTTCATTGCAACCGATTGCAAAACGCTGTACAAATTGGACGGCATAGGCATGGCATCTTGCTATGTGTCATGCGGAGAAGTCCGGAAAGACTTTGCACTCCGCGCCGGTTAACCCGATAAAATCAGCTTCATGGATAGCCGCTTCTGCTGTAGGGAAACGGGCTATTAACAACCATGAATTACCTGCTGCCAGATTGTTATGCATATCCCTTGCCGCGCGTTCCGCAATCTGTTTTTGCGCGTCCGCTTCAAGCCATGCGCGTTCGTCTGGGTTAGTCGTATTACGTGAAATGTATTCATTTTGCATAGTCTCAAACTCCCGTGCTTACTCTTGGAAATTGCACTACTTTGCCGCTTGTCAATGCCTTCTGGATAGTCGCGGCTGTTTCGTTCGCGGCTATTGCTACAGGGTTATCCGCTAAATGCGCGTATCGTGCTGTTGTGGCCGCTTGTGTATGGCCTAGAATTTTGCCTATAATAGGCAACGATTTACCAGAAGATGCCGCAACTGAGGCAAATGCGTGCCGCAAGTCATGAATGCGCCAATTCGCAAGCTTCGCCTCGGCAAGCAACCGTTTCCATGTGTCTTTGATATTCACGATATGGCCGCTTGCTTTGCCGGGAAAGCAATATTCACTTCTCCGTGGAAGTGTTTCCAATACGGCCAAGGCTTGTGGCGGGAGATATAGCGGTTTAGTGCCAGTTTTAGAATCCGGCAATATAGCGATACCAGCGTCAAGGTCTAGGTATGCCCATTTTAAGCCTATTATCTCTCCGAGCCTTGCGCCGGTAAACAACAAAACTTTAATGACCGCTGAAATAACGGGGTCTATGCGCCTGCTTGCGTCCATGCGGGCGATTGCCGCGCCTAATGCTTCAAATTCGCTTGTTCCCATGAACCGGAGCCGTTTATGTTCTTTGAAACGCTCTATTCCTGTAGCCGGATTGGCATTTTTCTCAACATAGCCGTTTTTTGCGCACCATGAAAAGAACTTGGACAGAACGGCCATGCATCTATTTGCCTGATATGGTGTAGCTTTCATGTATGTATGAAGTTGCGTGACATGCCTATGTGTAATTCTGCTGATTTTCATTTGGCCGAGTTGAGAAGCTGCATAGGTAAGTAGTAAGGCTTTGTATTGTTTATACGTTGTTGCCTTCAATTTTGTTTGAACGTAATCTGTTAAAAACAATTCGGCCAAGTCTTTGAAAAAAGGTTCAGCCTTGTTTGTTCTAACGTCTTCTGCGGGATTTCCACCAGTAGCGACTTGCGCGGCCTTTGCCCGTACTAAGGTTCTGGCTTGTTCGACGGTTATAGCCGGGAACGAGCCAAGATACAGGCTTTGTGATAGTGCTGTGCGGCCTTTTCCTGCCCGATAGCGATAGTAAAAGGATTTTTTCCCGTCTTTTCCTACACGGACAACGAACCCCGGCAGTTCATCATCAGAAATTTCATATCGTTTGCCAGTGGCTTCAAGAGCATCAACATTGCGCTTTGTCAGCTTGATTTTCATGATTTACCCTCCGTAGTTCTGGGTTTTCCGGGGGAACACCGGGGGAACACCAAAGAGAAAAAGTAGTCGTATTCTGTCAATGCCTGTATATAGTAACACCTTGAAAATGTAAAGATATAATTAACAGAAAAAAGTGAAAATTTGTGTACCAACTGATTCGTAATCAGCAGGTACGGGGTTCGACTCCCCGCGCTGGCTCCATCAATCAAAAAAAGGACTTAGAGTAAAATCTGAGTCCTTTTTTTCATTGAAAAATCAGGTCTGGAACATGTTTTTTTCGTACTTTTCAGCGCATTTTGATATTTTTTGCATATCATATAGAAATATCAGTTAGTTAAATAGGGAAATGACCCCTTGGGCCTATGGTACCTTTCAGGTCGTGCACAGAAAACCAAGTACTCTCGCGTAAGCTGGCTGTTTAGCTCTGATAGCTATTTTCGAACACAGGAAAGGTCCAGAACTCATTATGCTCTGGGCCTATAATTCTCATTAGCGGTCTGGGGTTCGTGAGAACGTTGGATTACGTGAGTGATTGGGATGGGTCAGCGGAGAACTGCTTCAAGGATTCGGTAGATGGTTTTCAGTTGGGTATCACCTGCTGCGTCAATCATTTTATGAAGTTCTTTCACCAGTTCGGATCTGTCTTGTTCGTGTTCGAGGGTTAGCAACGAAAGGAAAGGAACTTCCAAAACATCAGCCAGTTTGGACAGGTTCGTAATCGAGATGTTGGAGTTACCCCGTTCCACCTCCCCAAAATATTTTCCATTCAGCCCTGCGAGTTCTCCGAGTTTTTCCTGAGACAAACCCTTCTGAATTCGTAACGATTTGATTCTATTACCCAATAATTTCTGATCAATCATAGGACTCTCCCATCTTGATAAGTTTATGGAGAGTCTTGTCATATTGAAACCATATTTAAATGTTGACATAACGAAAATTGCCGCATATTTATATCCAATGACTAGATAAACAGGGTAAGTTCAGCAAAATATACATATTTTTAAGGAGATTTGATGTTCAAAAAATTGCTGCGCGGTGAACTCGTTCGGCTAAAAACGCTAGTCAGACCGTTTATTGTCAGTAGATACTTCCGAAACCATACAGAGCGCCTTTTAAAGTTAGGCGCTGGACCTCACAAAGGAAATGAATGGTTAACATCTGATGCTTTTAAATCCG
>JAISZH010000093.1 GCA_031269345.1 Desulfovibrio sp.
GCGCGGATTTCATCATGGCACAAGGGTAATATCCTACAAGATGCCGGAGACATGCGTAGCATCCAAAACCGGAAACTCAAAAAAACCTTGACTCGGGAGGCGGGTCTAGACATGCGGTAGCCGCAAGAGCGTCCGGAAATATGCTGTTCCCGCTCCGCGCCGACTTGAAATATTCGCGCTTATGCGTTACTTTATTTATAAGGTATGCGAAAAAAACAAGAGAGTTGAGGATTGAAAAAAGAACCGCTGTCGCCGAAGAACGACTTTGTTTTTAAGAAGGTGTTTGGCGGGAATACGCCGGTGTTGACGGACTTTCTAAAAGCCGTGCTGGATTTGCCGGATGACGAGTACCAGTGGATTGAGGTTCTTGATCCCAACTTACGGCCTGAAAATATTGACGACAAATATTGCATTCTGGACATCAGACTACATACAAAAAGCAAAAATGTCATTGATATTGAAATACAGGTCAAGTACCAGGATTTTATCTGGAAGCGGATACAGTTCTATGCCGCCAAGATGCTTGTAGAGCAGGCGAAAAGCGGCGATAGCTATAAAATGCTTCCGCGTGTGATAAGCATTTTGATAGCTGACTTTGTTTTGATAAAAGAAAATGAAGAATTGCACAACCGTTTCCGGCTCTATGACGAAAAAACAAAAGCTCGGTTTCCGGATTCTATGGAAATTGACATATTGGAGATCCCAAAGGTGCGCGTTGGTGATGAATCTCAATTGAGTAACTGGATGCGTTTCTTTGCGGCAAAAACAGAGGAGGACTTTATGGCGCTGGCGCAAACAAGTCCGGCTATAGCTGAAGCATGGGGAGTTATTAAACATTTGAGCGCGGATGAATCCGCCCGCATAATTGCCGAATCCAGAGAAAAAGCCCGCCTGGATATGGAAGCCTATCAAGAAACAGGGCGCAAAGAAGGCTTGCAGGAAGGCTTGCAGGAAGGCTTGCGGAAAGGCTTGCAGGACGGACGGCAGGAAGAAAAATTTGAAGTTGCCCGGAATGCCCTGCGGGAAAAATTGCCTGTTGAAACTATCATGAAGCTTACCGGCCTTTCCCTGGATGAAGTGAAGCGTCTTGCCGCTGATTTTCCCCGGTAAAAGCAAGTTATCCGCAACCAAGGAGGTAGCATGGGCCTTCAAGCCCATGCGTCTTGCGCTTGGGCGGGGTAGGGCTATCCGGCCTGAAGGCCGGGGTCACAAACCGTAAAGGAAGCTCAGATGAAGACGCCCTGTCCGTTCCATCCTTGTGAGAAGAACCGGGCCTTGTTCTACCACGCTAAAAAGGAAAAAACCCCGTTATGTTTGTAAAACAAACGGATTATAAAAGGCTGCGGAGCGCATTCCTGTGAAACCCTATTCTCCGCCGCGGATGGCCGCGTAGGGCTCCAGGGAACGCGCCCTCAAAGCTGGATACAGGGCCGCCAGCACGGCCACGGCCACCGTCAGGAGCAGGACCAGGGCCGTCCTGATCAGCACAAAGCCCATGAAGGACAAGGCGGAACCCTCGTCAGGGACGACCCCGGCCACTGCCAGCCATGCCCCCGAACACACGATGCCGAGCAGGCTCCCCGCCCCCGCGAGTAGCGCGGCTTCGCTCATAATCAGCTTGAAAACAAAGGAGTTCCTGGCGCCCATGGCCTTCAGCAGGCCGAATTCCCGCCTGCGCTCATAACCCGTCAGGGCAAACATGGCGCCTGCGATCAGAAAGACCCCAAAGGCCACAAAGGCCGTGGCGATACGGAAACCCCCTCCCCGCAGCAGGCCGTGAAGCTGATCGTTGATGGTTTTGAGCATCTCCGGACGGGCGATGACTTCAACACGGGCAATGTTCGTTTCCAGCCTGTTGACCATAAAATCCAGAAAAGCGTCTTTTTGCAGACGGACCAGAAGCCAGGAGGGGTCAGGGATCGTTTCGCCCGGCACAGGGAAAAAGATCGCCGTGTCAAGAAAGGTGCCCGTTTCCCGAAGGCGGCCCGCAAAGGAAAAATTCTCGCCGTTCACCTCCAGGACGCCGCCGGGCTCCATTCCCGCCCCGACTCGCGCCCCCAGCACGATCTCTGCGTAACCACCCGGCCATCCCCCAGTGACCTTCCCCTCCAGCCAGGGCAGGACTACAAAGTCCGTTGCCGGCGCGAAACTGACGAGAGTGGCCGCAACATCCCCTACGCGCGCTTCGCCCCTGTATTTCTGGGGGGTCACCGCCTCAACCTCGGAGAAGGTCTTCAACTGCTCCGCCGCCTCCGCGGGCACCACGCCCCGGACCGGAGGACCTGCGGCCAGATCGATACGGCCTGTTTCCTTTGTGCCCGGCGGAACAAGGGCCAGATCCGACCCCGCCAGCCGGCGGTTGCGCTCAATCTCCACCCGAATGCCGCCGGTCGTAAAAACGGCCGTCAGGGCCATTGTGACCGCCAGGGCAACGGCGAAAACGATAAAGACGTTGCAGGCCCTATGCCCTTTCAGATTTTTCAGTGCCAGGTTCCACATGGCGTCATTCTTTTGGGTAAAGGTGCTTACCAGACCGGCTTCCGGGAATCGGGCGTGGCTCGCCTTCTGTGCCGCCTGACCAGCAGGAATACCGCGGCCACCAGGGCCACACCCGCCGCAAGGCCGTACAGGACAAAGGGCAAGGAGTCGTCGCCCGCGCCAATCAACGTTTCGATGTTCGTATCCGTGTAAGACAACAGGCCGTAGGTCGTGCCGGCGAGAACGACCTGAGGCTTGCCCGGCAGGGCATATACCTTGTGCAGGAAGGGATTGTCCAGGTTGGTATTGATGTCCGTCCAGGTCGCGCCCCTGTCGGCGCTCCGGTACGCCCCGCCCCAGGCCCCGGCGTAGACCACGCCCGGATACTGCGCGTGCGCGGTGAAAGAAAAAATGGTGATGGTCAGCAGGTCGGTTTCCTGCCAGGTTCTTCCTCCGTCCACCGTCCGGAAGGCGCCCCCGTTCGACTGGCCGACGTAAAAATCCGTCGGGGTGGCCGGATGATACGCCCCCGCCAGCACAATGTCGGGGTCTTCAGGATCAATGTGCAGGGTAAGAATGCTCAAACTGCTCAAGCCCTCATTGACGTCGACCCAGGAAACTCCGCCGTTGCCGCTCTTGAAAACGCCGGCGCCGCCCGTGCCCGCGTACAGGAACTGAGGATTTCTGGGATCGATGGCAATGCAGTTGACATTGACCGCGCGCCGGAACCCGGAAGACATATGCCACTGTTTTCCCCCGTTGGTGCTGATGGCCACCCCCCCCTGTATGCCCGCATACAGGAGATTGGGGTCCTTCGGGCTTATGACGATGCAGCGGACATACGGGTTGGGAAGCCCTTCATTGAGGGAATGCCAGGTATTCCCGCCGTCAGTGGTTTTGAATATCCCCAGACCCTCATAGCCGACATATATTTCCTTGCTGTTGAGATAATTGACCACCACGGAGTTGGGCGGGATATCCCCCGGCAGACCGGCGCCGATATCCGTCCAGATATTCCCGCTGTCAAGGCTCTTTTTCAGACCCTGGGAAGTGACCGCGTAAAGCGTTGCAGGCCGCGCGGGGTCGCTGGTCAGAGAAAGGATATGCACCGTGTCCAGAGCGATTTTACTCCAGGAGTTGTCCCCGGCCAGGGCCGGAGTACCGGCGGCGCACAGAAAAAAGGAAAGCAGAAGCACGCTGGATATTCTGGTCATTGCCTCATCGTCCCTGTTATTCGGGTCTCAAATAAAATGTGCCAGTTACAGAATTCAGCATGGAAATCTGAACAGCGACCCGGCGGCCGCCGCTGCCGCGAAGCGGCGCAAGTCAGCGGAAAACCGCGTTACGGATGGATAATCTTCCATTCTCGTTTGACGCGAACCAGATCCATATTGGAATAGGAACTGTACGGACCAAACTGCAAGGGAACGACAACCCTGGCATCAACAACAGCGGTATCGCCCTTGATGGTTTCCCCCGCTACTTCCAACTGCATCTCCGGGGAGTACATGGACACCCTGTCAATAAACTGGTTGTAAGAATTATTGTAATGCCGAAGGCTGATAAAACTATATGCCTTTTTGTAGTCTTTGCCTTTCAGGGCCTCAAAATATTCCGCAACCACCTGCCGGGGAGCAATCTCCGGAAGTCTGACATGATCGAGATAATACCGAATTCCGAAAATTCCGATGAGAACTATCGCAACGGCGCAAAAGACCATCAGAACCGTTTTTCGGGTTTTCCTGAACATGGCTGCCGTCCCTCCGCGCCTTTGGGAGAAGATTCCTCTTCATCCAAAATTCTTTTGTGGTCCTCTCTCCCTTCAGGGAGATTTCCGCTTGACGCCCGGCTATTCCGGGCATTCTGTTCCGGACCCGTCCTTCCGGGAAGAGGCGATCCCTCCCGGCTCCCGTCCGCCGGGAGGGAGGTCAGTCGGCGGATGGCGCCGGCTGTGGGTTGAAACGCAAAGCGTCCAGTTGACGATTCTTCAAAAGGTACGGTGTCCCGAAGGAGGCGTAATCCAGGGCGTGAGTCACCATCACGATGAGGACGCCCTGCCGGTTGAAGCGTTGGAAAAGGCTCATGATTTCCGCTTCGGTAGTCTCGTCCAGATCCCCCGTGGGCTCGTCGGCCAGAATGACGGACGGACGGTTGATCATCGTTCTGGCGATGGCCACCCGGCGTTGCTGTCCTCCGGAAAGCTGGGAAGGATAGGCGGATTCCTTGTCGGTTACTCCGACCATTTCCAGAAGCGACAAGGCGTATTCCCTGTCTTCGCGGGTAGGAGTTCTGCCGCTGAAGGCAATGGGCAAAAGGACGTTGTCCAGTACGCGCAGGGTCGGAATCAGGCTGGGGAACTGAAAGACAAAGCCGAGTTTCCGGTTTCTCAGGGCCGCCAGATCAGGCTCGGACAACCGCCAGATGTCCACGTCGTCAATGAACACCCTCCCCTCATCCGGTCTGGTCAGGCCGCCCACAATACTGAGCAGCGTTGTTTTTCCACCTCCGGAACGCCCTGTGACAAGGACAAAGGCGCCGTCCTCAATCCGCCAGTTTATCCTGTCCAGCACAGTAAGGTCCTGATATCGCTTGCCGATATTTTCCAGCCGGATCATAGCCGCTCATTCTCCTCTTCTTATTACTGATATCCGCATTGAAAAGTAACTTTTCCGTGCGGAGGATCGCCCGCCGAAAACGCTATTTTCGGCGGACTTGCGCCGCTTCGCGGCGACAGCGGCCGTTGGGCCGCTGTTCGGATTTCCATGCGGAAATCCGTAAACTTGCGGCTGACGCGCGGACTCGCATGCATCCGCAATTGAGCCGCTGACCGGAAATTTATATGCGCTCACACGAAGTTTTATCTCTGCATCTGGAAAAGTGTCTGGCCGGCCTGGGCCTTAAAAAACCGGACAAGGCGGTCATAGAGCCGCCAAAGGACAAAAAGTTCGGGGATCTGGCCGCGAACTGGGCGCTGCTGCTCGGCAAGGCGGCAGGCGAAAACCCGCGTCGTCTGGCGGATACGCTGGCCAGAGCGTTGCGCGAAGCCTCGGAAGATATCGCCTGGGCGGAGGCGGCGGGGCCTGGCTTCATCAACGTCGCCCTCAGCCCTTCTTTTTGGCGGGGGGTTATTCTGGAAGCGGAGCAAGAGGGGGAGCGCTTCGGAGCCTCGCGGACAGGGGAAGGGCAAAAGGCTCAGGTGGAATTTGTATCCGCCAACCCCACCGGCCCCCTGCACGTAGGGCACGGGCGGGGCGCAGCCCTTGGCGACAGCTTGGCGCGCATCCTGCGCTTTGCCGGTTTTGATGTGGAAACGGAGTATTACATCAACGACGCCGGCCGGCAGATGCGCATCCTCGGCCGTTCCATCTTTCTGCGTCTTCTGGCCCTGGCCGGAAAGGGCGGAGAGTACCCGCCGGACTGCTACCAGGGCGGATATATTACCGATATAGCCGGAGAAATGCTTGCGGCCGATCCGGGACTTGCCGCGTTGCCGGAGGAGGAGGGGATCGAGCGCTGCCGCGTCTACGGCGCGGAGGCCATCTTCGACGGCATCAGAAAGGATTTGCGGGACTTCAACGTGCGCCACGACGTTTGGTTTTCCGAACGCGGTCTTCTGGAAAGAGGGGAGGTTGAGAAGACGATCGGGGAACTGCGCGCCCGGGGGGTTATCTATGAGGACGGCGGAGCGCTCTGGTTCCGGAGCGGCACACTGGGAGACGACAAGGACCGGGTGCTGAAAAAGTCCGACGGCAGCCTGACCTATTTCGCCTCCGACGTTGCCTATCACGCGGACAAGTACCGGCGGGGCTTCACCTCGATCACGGACGTCTGGGGCGCGGATCACCACGGCTATATCGGGCGTATGCGCGCGGCCGTCGCCGCTTTGGGATATCCGGCCGAGAGTTTTCAGGTGCTTCTGGTGCAACTGGTCAACCTGCTGCGCGACGGGGAGCAGGTGGCCATGTCCACGCGGGCCGGCACCTTTGAGACCCTGGCGGACGTGCTGAAGGAAACCGGAGCGGACGCGGCCAGGTTCATGTTTCTTTCGCGCAGGAGCGACAGCAAGCTGGATTTCGATCTTTCCCTGGTCCGGCAGCGGAGCATGGATAACCCGGTTTATTATGTGCAGTACGCCCATGCCAGGATCAAGGCCGTTTTGCGCAGGGCGTCGGAGCGCGGGATCGGGTCTTTGCCGGGTGAAAAGAGTATCCTCGCCCTGCTTGAGCTTGAGGAAGAACTGGATCTGATGCGCATGCTGGACCGTTTCCCGCAAGTCGCCGCAGACGCGGCCGGGGCCAGGGCTCCGCATTTCATTACCGCGTATCTCATGGAGCTTTCCGGGTTGCTGCACCGTTATTACGCCGGGCATCAAGTGCTGGGAGCGGGTTCCGAAGACCTGGTCCTCGCCCGCCTGCGCCTGCTCAAAGCGGTAGGGCAGTGCCTGGCGAACGGGCTGGGTCTGCTTGGCGTCTCCGCCCCGGAATCCATGTAATTCGGATTCCAAATATTGATACCCGCATTGAAAAGTAAACTTTTCCCTGCGGAGGATCGTCAGCCGAAAACGCCGATTTCAGCTGATTTGCGCCGCTTCGCGGCGACAGCGGCCGCTTGGCCGCTGTTCAGATTTCCATGCGGAAATCTGTAAAATGTGCCGTTTTATTTGGAGAGCCGCAGGCAGGCAAAGCCAGCCCGCTCCTTGCAAACCTGTTGTTTTGGCGCCTGCGCGCGCAGGCGCGATTCCAATTCCGGATAAAATTGGAGCAATTTATCTGGAATTCGAATAATCCCATTGCCGGATCAAAAATGGAGAACCTGCCTAAAATCAGCGCCGGACCGCGCTATCTCACCGTCAGGCTGCACCCCGGCTCGCTGATCGTGATCTTTGTCCTGTTCGTCATGAGCGTTGCCGCGGTATTTTTTCTTGGGGTGATCATCGGTCGCGGCTATTCTCTGGAAGAACGCATACCGGAGCTGGCCAGGCTTATGCCGGAGGCCGCGCCTCCGGCCGCGCCCAAGGTGATCGTCCCCTCCGAGGAGGATGGGAGCGAGGTCGCGCCTTTGCCCCCCGCCGCCGGGGACGCGCCGGAGGTGGCTATTCCCCGCGCGGACCTGGATTACCGGGAACACCTGAAACATCAAAGCGCCGGCGCATCCGGCCAGCAGGCCGGGAACGGACAGCCTCCCGGCGGCGCAAAGCCGCAAAGCCCGGCCGAGGCCGGACGCAAAAATGAGGGCGCGGCCGGAGGGGTGAAAAAAGAGGCGGACGGGTCCGCGAAAAACGCCGACGCCCCGATCTACAACTATGTCTATCAGGTGGCTTCCTACAAGGAGGAGGCGTCCAGCGAGAAGTTCGCGCGAAAACTGCGCGCCGCCGGGATCAGGGCAAGGACGGAGAAAGTGGCTTCCGGCGGCAAGATCTGGTTCAGAACCCTTGTTGACTTCACGGGGCGCCCGGAGGATACGGACCTTTTGCGTGAGCAACTGAAATCCCACGGAGTGCCTCGCGCCCTTTTGCTGACAAAGGCGCCGGCGCGCTGATTCGCCGTTTCGCGCGGGAGCCCCAGCTCAATCCGCAAAGGGGCGTCCAATCCGCGGATCCCCCGCTCAACCCGCAAACGGGCGTCCAATCCCCGGCACGTGGTGGCGCAGGGACGAAGGAAAATGTTCCTTGATTTTCAGGATGATGCGGTTTGCGTCTTCTTCCGGCAGCGGGAGGAGGCGAATATAGACGCGGTAGGTTTCCGCTTCGGCCGAGGCCAGGGAACTGAGGATGGAGATTACCTGCGCTCCGTTGCCGCGCAGAAGATCAAGCACTGCGTGCAGTTTTCCTTCAGAGACAGGCAGATCAAAGGCCAGTTGCATTCCGCCCATGGACACGCCGGTAATGGAGACCAGCACGCGGAAAATGTCGCTTTGCGTGATAATGCCGAGCAGCCTGTTGTCCTGGTCCACCACCGGCATGCCTCCGATTTTTTTTTCGATCATGGTGACCGCCAGGCTGTCCACGGTCTCGTCATTTTTGGCGCACACCGGATTCTTGCTCATTATGTCCCGCACCGTCAACTCGCCGAGCAGATAATAAAGCTCGTGCATGTCCAGGGTGGTGGCCTTGGAGGGCGAGGCATCCTTGATGTCGCGATCGGTGACGATGCCGATGACGACGCCGTTTTCATCCAGAACCGGCAGGCGTCTGATCCTGTTTTCTTTCATAATTCGTGAAGCCTTCATTACCGAAGTCGCCGGGATCACGCTGATTGCCTTTTCCGTCATCCAGTCCCTTACTAGCATGATTTCCTCCGAAACGCTCGCCGCGGGTAAAATTTCCGTTGTTTATCTTTAAATTTCAATATACTGATCAAGAGTATTTTGCAAAGCGGAAACAGGTGGGGAACATGCGCACGCGGAACATGGGAAAATACATGGAACTGCTGCTGGCCAACAGTCCGGACGTCATCATCATGCTGGATCCGGAAGGGCGGCTGCAGTACTGTTCCAGCACCTTCCTGCGCTATATAAACGTCGGCGACGTGAAGGGAGTTCAGGGGCTGAACTTTCGCAAAATTTACAGCTCCTTCGCGGATGAGGCATTTCTCATGGCGGCGAAGGCGCGTTTCTCCGCAGTAAAAGAAACCCGCACCGCCATTGTTTGCAACGTGGAAATAAATTTCCCCGGACGGGGGGAATCGCGCTTCTACAGCATCCAAAGCGCCCCCATGCTGGACGGCGTCGGCAACGTGGAGGGCGTGCTGGTGCTTATGCACGACAGCACGGAACTGGAACGGGCCGAGGCCGAGGAGCGCATGCGGGTTATGCTGGATTCCACGCCGCTGGCCTGCAATTTTCAGGACCAGGACGCGCGCATTCTGGATTGCAACCAGGAGACACTGGTCCTTTTCGGCGTCTCAAGCAAAGAGCAGTTTCTGAACGAATTTTTTCATTCCCTTTCCCCGGAATTTCAGCCTTCGGGCAGGCGCAGCCGGGAACTGGCGGTGGAAAACAACCGGCGCGCGCTCGCAAGCGGTCGCGAAGAATTTGAATGGCTGCACCGCACCTTGTCCGGAGAGATTTTTCCCGCCGAGGTCACCCTGGTGCGCGTCAAATGGCGCGACGGCTACCGGGTGGTGAGCTATACCCGCGATTTGCGCCCGCTCAAGGCGAGCGAACAGAAGGCGCGCGAGGCGGAAAGCCATTCGCTGGAGCTTGAGATCCAGACCAGGGCGGCCGAGGTCGCCTCAACGGCCAAAAGCAGGTTCCTGGCCTCCATGAGCCACGAGATACGCACGCCCATGAACGCGATCATCGGCATGAGCGAACTGTTCCGCACAGACAACCTGGATATGGTGCAGAAAGGCTTTCTGGAAGACATCAGGCGCGTATCCAGAGCCCTGGTGCAGATACTGAACGATATCCTGGATTTTACCAAGATCGAAGCCGGCAAGATGGAGCTTATTCCGGTCCATTTCGATCTTCTGGAGCTTTACGGCAATATCTGCTCCATGTGCCGCTATATGGCCGAAGCCGGAGACCTGCGTTTTTCCCACAGCTACGGCCGGGATGTGCCCCGAATTGTTTACGGCGACGATGTGCGCATCCGCCAGGTGATCACAAATCTTCTGACCAACGCCATAAAGTACACGCGCAAAGGGGAGGTTGATTTCCGGATATCCGCCGCCTTTCGCGACAACAGCCTCTGGCTGGTTTTTGTGGTGCGCGACACGGGCATCGGCATCCGCGAGGAGGATTTGCCGAAGCTCTTTGACGACTTCGAACGCTTTGACCGCGACAGCAACCGCAGCCTTGCCGGTACCGGCCTCGGGCTTCCCATCACCAGAAACCTGGTGGAAATAATGGATGGGAGGCTTGAGGTGGAGAGCGAATACGGCAAGGGGTCCGTGTTTACAGTCTATCTGCCCCTTGTGCCGGGAGACCCCGCCAAGGTGACCGTCCACGCCAGTCAGAGCAGAGTGCGCGCGGCGGCCGGCACCAGAGTTCTGGTCGTGGACGACAACGCGATCAACCTCAAAGTGGCCCTGGCCTACCTTGAAAAACACGGTATTAAAGCGGAAACCGCCATGAACGGCGAAGACGCCCTGCACATGGTGAGGCAAAAGGATTACGATCTGGTTTTTATGGATCATATGATGCCCGGTATGGACGGCCTTGAGACAGCCCGGCGCATACGCGCCCTGCCGGATGAAAAATACGCCCGCATGCCTATTGTGGCTTTAAGCGCCAACGCCCTCGCGGGCATGGACAAGATTTTCGGCGACGCCGGCATGAACGCCTTTCTGCCCAAACCCATCAACTCGCGACAGTTGAACGATGTTCTGGCCCGCTGGCTTCCGGCCGCAAAAATCGTCGGAGACGCCGAAAGCGACGAAATCGCGGCAGACGGACACGCGACCCCTGATGCCGGCGCGGGCTTCGCCCCCCTGGCGAATCTTCCGGACGGCCCTGTGCGCAAGGAGGCGCAGCTTACAGAGAGCCCGAACCTGAACCCCAGAGTGGGACTGCGCAATATCGAGGGGGACTTCGATCTCTATCAGCGGCTTCTGGCCGACTTTGCCACCGATCACACCGAGGACGCGCAGAAAATCCGCGCAAGCCTGGAGCGGGGAGATGTCGCTTCCGCGCACCGGACGGCCCATACCCTGAAAAGCGTGGCCGGGCAGTTGGGCGCCATGCGGCTTCAGGAAAGCTCCCTCGGCGCGGAGATGGAACTAAAAGAGGGAAGCTGCTCCGAAGAACGCTTATCCGTCCTGGAAAGCGATTTGCTGGCCCTGCTGGCTGAAATAGGCTCCACGCCCGGCAGAACGGGCGCACCCGGTGACGGAGAGATGACCCTGGACAGGAAAAAGGCGCGGGATCTGGCCGGACGTCTGACCCCGCTTCTGCGCAGGGGGGACACGAAAGCTCTCTCGTTGATGGAGGAGGCGCGGACTGTTTTCGCTCCCATGGGTGGCCTCTGCTCCTGGCTGGTAAGGGAGGTGGAGGATTTCGAATTTAAACGGGCGGAGGAAACTCTGGGCAAGATCCTGGCCGCTATGGAGGAATGAAAGATGGACGCGAACCTCAGGGACAAGATCCTGGTGATTGATGACGAAAAAACAAATCTGACGGTCATCAATCATATTCTTTCCCCGGACTATACGGTTTTTACGGCCAAATCCGGCAGCATCGGCCTGCAGCGGATCGCGGAAGACAAGCCGGATCTCATCCTTCTGGATATAATCATGCCGGACATCAACGGCTTTGATGTACTGCTGCGTGTCAAGCAGGACGAGGAAATGCGCAATATCCCCGTGATCATAATAACCGGGCTGACCGCCGAGGGGGACGAGGAAAAGGGCCTGCTGCTCGGGGCGGTGGACTATATCACCAAACCTTTCAAGAACGCCATCGTGAAGGCCAGAATTCGCACGCATCTGCAAATTATGCACCAGATGCGCCTGATCGAGCGCCTGGGAATGATTGACCCCTTGACCAACATACCCAACCGGCGCAGCTTTGACGACCGCATGGACATGGAATGGCGCAGGGCCATACGCAATCATACGGAAATTTCCCTGCTCATGCTGGATGTGGACAAATTCAAGGTATACAACGACACCTACGGGCATACGCAGGGAGATGCCCTGCTCAGGGCCTTGGCCGGCATTTTCGCCTCGGCCGTCCGCAGACCCGCGGACATGGCCGCCCGCCTCGGTGGAGAGGAATTCTGCGTGTTGCTTCCGGACACGAATATCGACGCCGCCCTTAGCATAGCGGAAACCATACGCGCCGCGGTGGAGGTGGAAACCGTGCCGGCCGCGGACAGAACGGTCAAGACCTCGGCGACCGTCAGCATCGGCGTCGCCTGTCATCGTCCTTCCCCGGGAGACAAGGCAGAGGAGTTTGTCAACGAGGCGGACAAGCGCCTGTATGCGGCGAAAAATTCCGGGCGCAACAGGGTGGTCGGCCCGGAGTGAAGACGTAAAGAAACCGCGGGTAAATCCCGGCTTTGCAGCGAATCCCGGACAATCCGTCCGCAAACCGCGCAATCCGTACGCAAACCGCGCAAAACGTACGCGCGGCCATTATCCACCACGCACAGACGCAACATAGTGTAAAATTTGTTATTTTTGTAAAAATTTTGATGAGGGAATATTCCCTCAAGTCCAGCTATTCTGTAGGGTTGCTGTTTTGCGTGATGGATTATGGGCGGGCATTGCCTTTATTGTGTCAATTGTGTAACAAGCGGTAACGGACTGTACGGATCAACAATGTAGTCCGGATGAAATCAGTAACTGTGGAGGTATGTATGCCGAAATTTTTCTCTCGCAGCAGATGCCTGGCTGTTTTTCTGGCCCTGGTGTTCACCTTGGCCAGCGCGATGTCCCTGTTCGCCGCCGAACTGGATTTGGGGAAATGGGACAGCCAGACCAGGGCGCGCCTGCAAAAGCTGATCGATGACGTCGGAAACAAAAGCGCGGGGTATAACGCGGCCAAGAAACCCTACGCGGTGTTCGACTGGGATCAGACCTGCATTTTTAATGACACAGAAGAAGCGCTGTTCCGCTACATGATCGAGAACGTGCTGTTCAAGGCCACCCCCGAGGAATTCGCCGCCGCCATCCGGCGCGAGGTTCCCAAGGACAATTTTTCCAAGGACTATAACAACAAGGCGGGCAAGCCGATAAATATCGACAGCATCGCCGCCGACCTGGACGCTGATTACGCGTTTCTGTACGCCAACTACATCAAAGAGCAGAAAATGCCTCTGGACAAGATACGCGCGACTGAGGAATTCATTGATTTCCGCGGAAAGCTGGCCTACCTCTACGAGGCCATCGGCAGCACCTTCAGCGCCGACGTGAGCTATCCCTGGGTGCTGTACCTTTTTGTGGGCATGACGGAAGCCGAGGTGCGCGCCGTGGCGGAGAAATCCAACGACGCGGCCCTGGGCGACAAACTGGGAACTTACACACTCTCCAGTTCCGAGAAACGCCCGGGCAAGGCGGGCGCTGTTTCGCTCGGCGGCTACAAGGCCGGCCTGCGCCTCGCTCCGGAGATGTCCAACCTGATGAACGTGCTGCGGGCCAGCGGCATTGAGGTCTATGTTTGCTCCGCCTCGCACGAGACCGTGGTGCGGGTTTTCGCGGGTCTGCCGAAATACGGCTATCTGGTGCCGGACGCCAATGTCATCGGCATGAAGACCAAGATGAAAGACGGCAAATATCTGGGTGAGTACGACTACGGCAACGATTACCCCCAGACACAGCAAAAGGGCAAAGTCAAGGCCATTGAGCAGGTTCTGGTGAAGAAGTTCGGCTATGGGCCTGTTTTTGTGGCCGGCGACAGCCAGGGCGACTTCCACATGTCCACCGAATTCAAGGATACCCAGCTCACCCTGTTGGTCAACCGGGTGCGCAAGGATGATTTCGGCAAGCTGGGTCTTCAGGCCGTCAAGGAAAAGGGCCAGCCCAACGCCAGGTATGCTCTGCAGGGCCGCGACGAGAACATCGGACAGTTCCGCCCCGATACCGCCACCATCAAAATGGGCAAGAGCAAGCCGGAACTGCTGCACTCCTCCCTGACCCCGCAATAGGGCGCGACTGCCGGAACGTGTCAGGGAAACGCCGATGAGGGGCTTTGCCCCTTTTGTCAGATTTTAATCCAGCCGGGTTCGGCGCGGTCTGAAAAGTCTTTTCCCCGGCAAGGGAACTGGCCGGACAGGCTGCCCGAACCCGTCTTGCGTCCGTGCCATGACATTTTCATAAAAATTTCCTTATATGGTCTGAAGCCTCTCCCTTCAGGGAGATTCCCGCTTGACGCCCGGCTTGGCCTCAACGAACAGCTCAAATCCCTTTCCGAAAGCCGCATTGCGGGGTTGGGCATGCTGACGCAAGGCCAGGACATGCTGGACATGCGGGCCATTCCGCAACTGCGGACCGCCGCCTCGAATTTTTCCGGCGCGGTTCCCTTCGGCGTGATGGGCGGCCATTCCTGCGCTATGACTCCGGTTCGCACGTCGATGTGGACGGCTTCAACCTGATTACCGGTCTTGGCTGGAGTTTCGCCCTGGACGAAGGGCGCGACGGCAATCTGCTCCTCGGCGCGTTCTTTGAGGCCGGCTGAGGCAGTTATGATTCCCGCAACTCTTTCGGCAACGCCGCTTCCGTTAAGGGCGACGGCGATACGAACTATTATGGCGGCGGCATCCTGGGCCGCTATGACTCGCCTCTCGTCGGCCCCGGCAACCTGTACCTTGAAACTTCTTTTCGCGCCGGTAAGATGGATACCGACTACTCCAGTTCCGGCTTCCAGACCGGCAGCGGCAACGAGGTTGATTTTGATTCCTCCTCCGCCTATTACGGCGCTCACGCGGGCCTCGGCTACATCTGGCACATCAGCGAAGCCTCCAGCCTGGATCTCTACACCAAGTACCTCTGGACGCACCAAGACAGCGATCCCGTAACCATTGAGGGCGACAGCATCCGCTTCAAAGCTGTGGATTCCCATCGCTGGCGCACCGGGGCGCGGTTCGCGCACAGCGTGGACACGGAAAAGGGCCTGCGCTTCACTCCTTATGTCGGCGCGGCCTACGAGCAAGAGTTCGGCAGTAAGGCCAGGGCGGCCGCCAACGGTAATTCCATCGACTCTCCGGACGTGAAAGGCGGCACCGGCATCGGCGAACTCGGTTTCAGCTTCAAGTCTTCGGCCATAAGCGGGTTTTCTATGGATTTGGGCGTGCAGGGCTACATCGGCAAGCGTGAGGGGGTGAGCGGGAGCTTCCAGGTGAAATTTGAGTTTTAGTCGATAAAGGCCATCTTTCCCTGGTTGGTGGTTGCGGAAACGATATTGCAGGAAATCCTTTTCCCGCTTTGCTTGACCACAGGCGTCTTCCCTTTTTCTCCCCAAGTGGTTCCCGGTTGGTGGTCAGAACGCAATCCCGTTTCATTCCTGCACAATTTCCCAATGCCCCGTTTTTTTGCCGCCTTTCCGGCGCAACAAGCCTTTAGTTTTTAACTTTTTCGTATGATAGCGCACACCATCTTCACTTAAGCCCAAAGCTTCGGCCATTTCTTTTTGCGTGGCGGAAGGATTCGCGGCGATCAGGGCAAGAATGGCCTGTTCATTGGCGGAAAGCGCGTTTTCGGTAGTTTTATCCGTAGTTTTATCCGTAGTCTTATCCGTAGTCTCAACTACCGATAAGGAGTTTTTCTTTGTATCCACAAGATTGTCCGCAGCCGCCCGGATCGCATAGTCCGGCGCAAAGGACGGACGCGGAAAAGACGCAATGAACATGTGCGCTACTTCCTCAAACCGTGTCTTCGGCTCATTGTCCAGAATAAGCGGCATGCCGCGTCCCCAGCCTTCAATCATCTGAATGCGCCTGAGCAGGTCGGCGATCAGCGGGTTTCGCCGCGCGGAAACATTTCCCACGCGCAACTGTTCAACGGTCAACCCGCCGAAGAGCTTCCCCGGATTGCGGATTTCCACTCTGTCCTGGAATACGGCGATTCTGACTTCATCAGGGTCATGGTAGTCCCGGTGGCAGAAAGCATTGATCAAGGCTTCGCGCAGGGCCGGAACCGCGAGCTCCGGCACGTCCACACGGTACAATCCTTCCAGTCTCATGCCCTTGTGGATATTCCTTAGAATGTAGCTTTGCCCCTGTTCAATGAGTTCCGGAATATCGCCGCCATAGTCCTGTTGATCCAAAATTGTGGCGGTTATGGTGGAGGCGAACACCGCGCAGCGCAGTTTGACCACCGGTTTTTGGGAGAAGAAAACCATGGCCGTGTTCAGAACCTTGTCGTTGTGCAGAACATCAAGCTTTCGCAGGGCATTGGGCAGGGTATCCCACGGCAGACCAGCTCGCGCCACAAAAGCCTTGACTTTATCTTCGTTCAAGTCTTCCAGTGTCGCGGCACAAGGTTTGTTGTCCCAGCGGATGGATTCCTTGTTGGCGTTGAGGATGAAATTTTTCAGTTCCCCGGCGCTGAGTTGCCGGTCTTCATCACCCACGCGCATGTATGCTCGGCCATAGGCGAAATAGGGCGCGTCAATGCCGGAAAAGTGTACGCGGATGCAGTCAATGCCGTTACGCGGCACGGTTTTGATTTCAGGATAAATCTTCGGCTCAATGTGCGCGGCAATGGCTTGAGATATGTCGCGGACGGTCTTTTCCCCGATATTGATTCCCACGGGCACGCCGTCATCGCGGACGCCGAACCAAAGTGCGCCCTCCCTGTGCTTGTTGAGAATGGCGACAATGGAGATCAGCCCGTCTTTCAGTTGACCGAGGGTTTTCTTGTATTCTGTGGTTTCGCTTTCGCTCATGAAGTGGTCCCGCCTATGTTCTGCTTTTGTGACGAATCTTGGTGTCCTCCGTCTTTTTCTCGCCTGTTGCGGCCACCGGCGCAAACAGCTTGTCCGCCACGGACGCGGCTCGTTGCAGGGCTGAATCCGCAAGATGGGCGTAACGCTGGGTCATTTGCGGCGAATTATACCGTTTCCTATTTATAATGCAATGTACTGACCGGCTTTTACGTTGAAATCCAATGGGTTCAGCAAGCGCATGACAACAGGGGCAATAAGAAGCGGTATACTACGCTCTTTCGAGTTCAGCCTTTTATTGAACGCCTTTGGCGCTCGCTCAAGTATGAAGACGTCTGCCTGCACGCTTACGAAACCGGTTCTGAAGCTCGCGCGGGCATCGGCAGGCGGATTGATTTTTACAACCGGCTCAGGCCTCACGGCAGCCTGGGAGGCGTAACCCCGGATTGTGTTATGACAAGGACTGGATAAAGGCAGCCAGATAAGGGGAAAGGCAAGTTAAGAAACCGCTGCCTCCTGTCCAAACTATGGGGACCACCTCTGTCTCGTTCTGTCTCGCCATAAGCGAATGTGTGGCGCTGGCGCACGGTGAGTTTTTGATCGGCATATCCTGATAGACGGGCGGGGCATGTCCATGCTGAACCATGCTTTGCCTGCGGGAGACGCTCAGTGCGTGCCCATGTCGAGCAGGGGGGACAAACAGGGAGCGGCGGACCAAGACGCCCGTACGGATACCCCGCCCTTCAGGGCGGGGTCGGGCTATCCGGCCTGAAGGCCGGGGTCTCAAACCGTAAAGGAAGCTCAGATCAAAACGGGGCAAAACCTTTTAGCTTTTGATTTGCAATTTCAGGAGGACAGTGGGAAAATACGTTCGCGGAAATACGGGCGTGAGATAGCCTAGCCCGGCAGCGCGTCCCGTGTTTGGCCGGGTTCGGGATGCTGTTCAGGCCGGGAACCGGGCCGCAAAGGACAGGCGATGAACAAAGAGATGTTCAATATAAGCGGCATGACCTGCTCCGCCTGTTCCAGCCGCGTGCACAGGGCCGTGGCCGCACTTGAAGGCGTCGGTGAAGTCGGCGTGAACCTCCTCAAAAACAGCATGGCGGTTTCCTATGATCCGGCCGTCCTGTCCGCGCGCGATATAGAACTCGCCGTGGAAAAGGCGGGTTATAAAGCCGAAGCGCGCAGCGCAAAGGCGACTGGCAAAGCGAAAGCTTCCGTGGAAATCACCGGGGCCTCGGGGGACGCGCCGGAACTTTCGGAAATGAAGCGCCGCCTGATCGTCTCGCTGTTCTTTTCCCTGTTCCTTTTCTACATCTCCATGGGGCCAATGCTCGGCCTGCCTCTGCCGCGCTTTTGGTCCGCGCCGGAAAACTCCCTTGCCCTGGCTTTTACCCAGTTCCTTCTGACCATCCCGGTGTTGTTCGCGAATTTCACCTACTACCGGCGGGGCTTTCGCAGCCTGTTCGCCGGCGCCCCGAACATGGATTCGCTCATCGCCGTCGGTTCCGGGGCCGCCATCGTGTCCGGCGTCCACGCCATTTACGCTATCGCTTTCGCCGTGAGCCGCGCCGATTTTTCCGCCGCAAGCGCCTATGCCGCTAACCTGTATTTTGAGTCGGCGGCCATTATTCTGACTCTGATTACCCTGGGCAAATTCTTCGAAGCCGGGGCCAAGCGAAAAACCTCGGAGGCCATAACCAAACTCATGGACCTCGCGCCCAAAACGGCGACCGTGCTGCGCGGGGGCATTGAGGCGGCAATCCCCCTTGAACAGGTGCAGACCGGGGACATTCTCGTCGTCAAAGCGGGCGGGAGCGTGCCGGTAGACGGAATAATAAGCGAAGGCAACGGGTCCCTTGACGAATCCGCCTTGACCGGGGAAAGCCTGCCTTTGGAAAAACAGGCCGGGGATACTGTAACCGGGGGCACGATCAACAGATCCGGTCATTTCCTCATGCGGGCAGTGAAGGTGGGAGAGGACACGACACTGGCGCAGATCGTCAGGCTGGTGGACGAAGCCACCTCCTCTAAAGCGCCCATAGCCAGACTGGCGGACAAAATCAGCGGCATCTTCGTGCCGGTGGTCATCACAATAGCGGCGGCCGCCGCGGGGGTCTGGCTCCTGCTCGGCGAAAGCCCGGAATTTGCCCTGTCCATCGGCATTTCCGTGCTGGTCATTTCCTGCCCCTGCGCCTTGGGGCTGGCTACTCCCACCGCCATCATGGTGGGTACGGGCAGAGGGGCGGCCAGCGGCATCCTGCTCAAATCAGCCGAGGCCATAGAGATAGCCCAGGCCGTGGATACGGTGGTCCTGGACAAAACCGGCACACTGACCGAAGGCAGACCCTCGGTCACGGACATAGTCGCAACGCGGGAAGGGGGAGAAGACGAGTTACTGGCCCTTGCCGCCTCACTGGAGAAGCTCTCCGAGCATCCGCTTGCGGAGGCCGTCGTGCGGGAGGCGCAAACGCGCGGCGCGTCTGTGCTGAAAGTCACTGATTTCACGCAGATGCCGGGTCTCGGCATCGCCGGAACTGTGGCGGGGGTCACATGCAGCGGGGGCAACGCGCGCATGCTTGAAGCGCAAGGCACGGTCCCGGAGGGGGATCTGCTCGCGGCAGGAGACGCTTTTGCCGCCTCCGGCAAAACCGCTCTCTATTTTACGCGCGGAAAATATTTGCTCGGCATGATCGCCGTGGCCGACACGCTCAAGAAAACCAGCGCCCAAGCTGTGGCGGAACTGGAAGCCATGGGCCTTGAGGTTGTGATGCTAACCGGCGACAACGCCCGCACGGCCGCCGCCATACAGCGCCAGGCCGGCATCCGGCAGGTGCGGGCCGAAGTGCTGCCCAAGGACAAGGAACGGGAAATTCGCGCCTTGCAGGAACAGGGCAGGAAGGTCGCCATGGTGGGCGACGGGGTGAACGACGCCCCGGCCCTGGCGCGGGCTGACGTGGGCATAGCCATAGGGGCCGGCACGGATATAGCCATAGAGTCCGCTGATATCGTGCTCATGAAAAGCGACCCGCAAGACGTCGCGACCGCCATTAAGCTCAGCCGGGCCGTCATGCGCGTCATCCGGCAAAATCTCTTCTGGGCCTTCTTCTACAACAGCGTCGGCATTCCGGTGGCGGCGGGCGTATTTTACCACGCCTTCGGACTGACCTTGAACCCCATGATCGCCGCCGCCGCCATGAGCCTGAGTTCGGTGAGCGTGGTCACGAACGCGTTGCGCCTGCGCCTGTTCAAGCCGGGACGACCGGGGAAAGCCTCCCCGGTTTCCGGGCCTGCTTCGTCTTCTGCTCCGCTTCCGGGTGAAAACGCCCCGGAGGAGGGGCCGACGCCGAACCGCCCGACGCAAACAAAGGCTTCGTATCCGGTTTCCGCCTCAAGCGCGGAGGCAGGCGCCAATCCGTCCTCCGAACGAACCTCGCCCACAAACAAAAGGAGTAACGGCATGAAAAGGATCATCGGCATTGAAGGCATGAGTTGCGGACACTGCACGGCTTCCGTGGAAAAGGCCCTGCGCGCCGTTCCGGGCGTCGCCGACGTCAAGGTGGACTTGAGCGCCAAAAAGGCCTTTGTGGACACGCAGGAGTCCGTTGACGACGAAACGCTGAAAAAGGCCGTGAGCGGCGCCGGCTTTGAGGTGGTCGGCATCAATTGAAAGGAGCGTGAGGAAGCTTTGCCTCCTCACGCTCCCTCAGCAAGTGAATGATCCCCCTGTACCACCAGTTGATCTTTCAGATGGTTACAAATGCGGGGTCCGGGGGAAATCATTTCTCCCGGCGGGGTTTGGGGCGGAGCCCCGATTTATTGGTCTCACGGCAAAGCCGGGAGATTTCCCAGTGAATTAATCAGCGTTTCCTTAACACGCTCTAAAGTCCCCAAGCGTTGGGCTTGCTGCCCGGCCTCGGGCCGCCGTTCAGTTCCACTTCCTGCGGAAACACGGGCAGGTAGCGGTAGGACAGGCTCAAAAGTATGCCGCCGTAGGCCAGCACCAGGCCGCATGGCGCCCATTCGACCCAGTTCGGAACATAAGTGACCCACTGATCAAAGGGCATGGACGGCATGGCCAGGGTCTGCACGGTCAGCACATAGCGGTTGATGACCACCCCGGCGCAATCCAGGACGGCCGCCGTATAGAGCAGTTTGGGATTGGCGCGCATCGCGGACGAGCAGAGCATGAAACAGGGGATAACGCCGCAGAGGACAATTTCCGCGAAAAGCAGCCATTTGCCATAGATCCAGCCGTAGAAAAACTGGTCAAAGGAAATACCGGCGCTGGGGGCCAAACCGTAGATCCAGGCGCCGGTGTCCAGGATTTTAAAGACCGTGTAGACCACGAGCATGGTGCCGGCTATCTTGCCCATCAGCATCTTTACGTCCTGGGAAACCAGTTTGCGCCCGGTCATTTTTTCCATGAGCGCGGCGATCAGCATGGTCAGGGCCGGGCCGGAGGCCACGGCGGAGAGGATGAACAGGAAGAAGGTCCAAGGCCAGATGAAAAATCCGTCGCGAAAGGCGTAAGGTCTGCCGAAGAGCACCCCGTACATTCCTCCGAGCGACCCCTGGTGGAAGGTGGAAAGGAAAGCGCCCATGCCGGCGAAAAGAGGCATGACCACATGCAGGTTGTGGGCCAGGGCGTGGAACAGGGGCACGCGGTTGATCTGCTTCTGCTCCAGGATGAGCGGAATGTATTCTATAATCAGGACGATGCAGTAGCAGGTGATGCAGAAGATGACCTCGGTGAGCATGGAGTGCACGTTGGCGTGCCAGTACCCGAACCAGGCCCGCAGGGGCTGGCCTATGTCCAGAACCAGGACGATCATGGCCCCCGTATAGCAGATGAACCCGATGATCACCGCGAGGTTGATGACGTTTTTCAGAGGGTCGATATTCAGGATATAACGCAAAAGACCCGTGAAAAAAGCCCCGGCGCCGAGGGCTATCACCCCGAGATCAAAGGTGATCCAGAGGCCGAATCCGAAATAATCGTCAAGGGCGGTCATGCCGAGACCCCGGCTTAAAACCAGGTAGGCGGCATAGACGCCGATCAGCAGGATGACGCTCAGCACTCCCAGCCAGAGCATGAAACAGGACAGGGGACCGCGTTCGCAGTCTTGCGGAATCAGGGCCGCGTCAACGGGACGAATGTAGTTCGGTGTCATGCTCGCCGCTCCTTAATGCCTCTTGGGCAGGATTTGCTTTGGTTTCTGGGTGTCCTCGTCCGGCAGATAGTTATCGCCGAGACGCCGGACCCACTCCCGCCTGCTGATGTAATAAACGGCCGTGTCCGTCCCCAGTCTCTCAAGAAGACGGAAGGCGTTGGCGTTACCCGTGACCAGCCTGTGCACCAGATGGTCCGGGTTGTTGAGGTCCCCGAAAACTATGGCACCGTTCGGACAGGCCTCGGCGCAGGAAGTGACGTAGCCGTCCTCGGGCACGGCGCAATGCAGTTTGTTGTCCGTGCCGCGCACATAGACCTCGCCGCCGCCGGCGCGAACCTTGTCTTTGGCCTGCATGAAGCGGTGATGGCAGAAGGTGCATTTTTCCACGACGCCGCGCGGGCGCGTGGACACGTCCGGGGTCAGGGCCTTTTCCATGCCTCTGGGCCAGACCGGGTCAAACCAGTTGAAACAACGGGCGTGATAGGGGCAGGCGGCCATACAGTAACGGCAGCCTATGCAGCGGGGATAAATCTGGCTGACTATGCCCCCTTCCTCGTTCCTCTCCGTGGCCACCACCGGGCAGACGGTGGCGCAGGGCTGCTCGGCGCACTGCTGACAGGGACGGGGCAGGTAGGCAATCTCATGATTGGGAAAGCTTTTTTTGTTGGAAAGTTCATAGACCACAAGCCAGTTAGTCACGCGCTGCTTGTTGGAGGCGTCGGCAAGCGGGGCCAGGTTGTTCTCCGCCTGGCAGGCCACCATACATGCGCCGCAGCCGGTGCATTTGTCCAGGTCTATGGCCATTCCCCATTTGACGTTGAAGTGCTTGTTCGCTGACATGGCTGGCAGTCCTTATGCTTTGTTGATGTCCACGCCGGCTTTGGCCCAGAAACTCAAGCCGGTTTCAGGTTCAGAAACCGGGCGCACCACTTCCATGACGTTGGCGCCCTTGTCGCGGCTGAACTCGTCAAGGGCGGTATGGCCGAAGCCCCGGCACACACCGGCCGTGTCGTCGATAATCCCCTCGAACACGCGCACCCGCGCGGAAATTTTCCTGCCGCCGGCTTCCAGAGAAACTTTGTCTCCGTCGGCAAGATTGTTGCGGGCGGCCGTGGCCCGGTTCAACAATACGGACATCAGTCTCCCCGCCAGTTCGTCGGCGCGCAGGGTCTTGTTGTTGTACGGAGGTATGCCTGTCTTGGCCGTGCCGAGGCTCGCCCGGTCGTAGACCGCGAGCCGCAGCTTGCCTTGGGGCTTGTCCGGGGCGAGGGCCTTGTCCAAAACTTCCGGCCTGAAAGAAAACGCCCCCGTTTTCGCCCTTTCCGCGCTCTCCGCGGCAAATCCCCCGGCCATGGGGTCAAAATCGCTCTTGCCGTGAAGTCCGGCCTTGGCCCTCAGGATGTCCGCGTAGAGCTCAAAGCCCAGGTCATTACCCAGACGGCGGGCGATATTGAGAACGACGTTCGCCGTATTCAGCACCCCCGCATTGGGCCGCCCGACGGCCGTGGAAATACAGTAGCCGATCTTTCCGCTCCCATACGGGGTTTCCACGTCGTCCAGCCGTTCAAGCCCCATGCCCAGAGGAAGGACCAGATCGCAAAGAGCCGCCGTCTCATCCATAAAGGTGCTGAAACAGACCTTGAAAGGCACCGCCTTTAACGCCTCCGCGCAAGCCCGCGCATCCGGCAGGGCGAAGACTGGGTTGGCCTCGTGGATCAGAAGCAGCGCCGGCTTTTCCCCGCGCTCGAAAAATTTCGTCAGGTCGTTGCGGTGGATTTCCGCAAGGCTTGAAGCCCCTTTGAGCACTTTCGCGGCCTTGGGCAAAAGCACGAGACCGCCGGGTTCGTTGATGTTCCCGAGCAAGGCGTTCACCGCAACCCCGGCCATGATCGGCGCCGCCCCGCCTCCGGCGGCGGAGCCGACAATCAGCAGGGGCTTTTGCGCGCCCAGGAGCCTCGCGACCTCGGCTTCCAGTTTTTTGCCGTCCACGCCCGTCAGTTCCGCGATTTTCTCCGGGGTATAAGCGGACGCCAAAGTCTTGAATTCCTCAAAATCGCGCGCGGGCGCCGTTTTCCCGGCCAGGATCAGCATATTGGCGATACCCAGCGCAAGAATGCCCTCCGTGCCCGGATAGATGGGCAGCCAGTCCACGGCCACGGCGGCGGTATTGTTCTGCACAGGCCCGGCATAGACCAGGGAGACGCGATCGCTCGTCTCTTCCCTGTCGGACCCGGACTTGCGGAAAGAATGGGGCCGGGACTTCGCGAAAACGCGCCGGTTGCGCAGCACGGTTCCCCAGTTTTCCAGGATATTGGCCCCGATGGCCAGCAGATGATCGCTCTGTTCGATATCATAGCCCAACCTGGCGTCTATGCCCATAAGTTCCGCGGCTTTTGCCGCGCTCTGCGCCTCCGAGGGCATGAGATACATGTCCGCCGAGCCGAGGGCGTTCGCAAAGGCGCTCAAAACCTCGGTGACGGAGCTTGTCTCGTCCCCGGAGATAAAAGCGGTCTTCCCCCCGGCCTTTTTAAGTTCGTCCTGAAGTTTTTTCGAAGCCTGGGGCCAGGAAATCTCCGCCAGCTTTCCGTCCGCGCCGCGCAGAAGCGGGCGGCGCAGGCGGCCGGGGCTATACAGCATCTGCACTTCCGCGATGCTGAGCGGGGAAAGGCCGCCGCCCAAGGGATGCGCGGGCAGGGGCAGGACGCGGACAGGCAGGTCTCCAACCTTGCGAATTTTCATGGGCACCCCGAAGGGGTCCATCTTGCTGAAGACCTCGGCGTATGTGGACGCGCCTCGCGCCGGGACGGGAATCCAGGACCAGTTCTGGGACCAGATGGACACGTCGTCCAAAAGCTTCCAGGGAACGGGCGTAACCATTATTCCGGCGCCCGCGCCGGCAGTGATTTTCAAGAATGTTCGTCTGTCAAAACCCATTTCGCACCCCTCTGCTTAGTCGATGCTGAAAATCACGCCGGCTACTTGTGGCAGGTGAAGCAGGCGTTGTTGGCGAAAGTCCGTCCCCTGCCGTCGGCGTTAAAATGTCCGGGATTGGAGTGACAGCGTTCGCATTCCGACATTTTGAGCGTTTCGCTGCTGTACCCGGTGAGTATGTTGGTCTCCACCGGGGCGTCTTTATTCAGCTTTTCCATGGAGATATGGCAGGTGGCGCAAAGTTTTTGCGGATTTTCCGGGGTGCCGAGGTTAAGCCGTCCCTGCATGGTCAGATGACAGGTATAGCATTTGGCGAAATGCGCGGGATGGCTGAAAAACACGTTTTGGGGCTGATACTGGTGCTTGCGCCATGGTACGGGCTTGCCGGGATTCAGGTAGCTTTCGACAAAACTTTTTTCCGCCTGATAGGCGGCCTTCTCCACGGGAGAGGAGTTTTGCTCCGGCTCGGGCGAAAGTATGCCGTTGTGACAGGACATACAGACGTCATTGCGGGGGATGCCGGTAAAGAAGCCGTCGGAACGCACGGAATGGCAATCGGAGCAGACGGCCCCGGCTTTGTTTATATGCGCCTCGTGGCTGAAAAAGAAAGGCTGCGTCTCCGAGTCGTACAGGAGGGAGGGAAACACAAGCCACCCCAAGGCCAGGGCCGCGATAAACCCGCCGAGAAACGGCAGAAGCGCGGCCGCGCACTTCTGGCGACACGCCGGGATCCCGGTACAGTTTGTCTTTTCCTCCATACCCCGCCTCATCTTTTGGTTGAACGGCAACACCCGCCGGCTTCGCCGTCTTTTGTTGTAAATACAACGGAATTTTTTGTCATTGATATCCTATGCGGCGCCGGGGAGTCAAGAAGCCGGCGGCGATTTCAAAGTGAAAGTGCGCGGCGGCCGACAAAAAAGTCCCGGCGAAGCGTCAGGGCGCTTCTTGCATTCAAATTCGTTTAAATGCCCTGACATCAGGCAAAAGGAGAGAGAAAATCTTTCAGCCGGGGGAGACGCCTGTCACGCTCGGCCATGACCGGCGCGGCGCTTGGCCAGGCGATGCCAATATCCGCGTCGTCAAACAAGATGCCGCCTTGGTGTCCGGGGCTGTAATATGAGTTCACCTTGTAACTGAACTCGCTTTCCGGCTCCAGGGTCATGTAGCCGTGGGCAAAGCCTTCGGGGACAAAAAAGCGCAACATGTTTTCCTCGCTGAGCACCAGGGCGTGCCAGCGCCCGTAGGTGGGCGAGCCGCGACGCAGATCCACGGCCACGTCGTAGACGGCCCCCCTGCTCACCCAGACCAGTTTGGCCTGCGCGGCCGGCGGCGTCTGAAAATGCAGCCCGCGCAGCACGCCTTTTTCCGAGGATCGGCTCAGGTTGTCCTGCACAAAGGGGCGTTCAAGCTTCAGTTGCTCTCCCCATTCCTCCCGCCAGGTTTCCGTGAACAATCCTCTCTGATCCCTGTGCGTTTCCAGTTGGACGACCAAAAGGCCGGCTATTTCCGTCGGAATAATGTTCATGGCGCACCACCGGCGGTATGGGCGCGGAGATGCCCCGCGCCTCATTCGAATTTCAGATCAAAACCGCACCCATGCGGTTTTGTTACCAATTTGCTTTCTATCGAAAGCAAATTGGCATGAAATATGTAAACATTTTAACTCAGGATCGGCTGCGGCGCAAACATGGTTGCGCCTTGTGCCGGCAACAACATGGTTGCTCCTTGTGTCAACAACAACATGGTTGCGCCTTGTGTCAACAACAACATGGTTGCGCCTTGCCTCACGCCGCCTACGGCGGCGCATCCGTCTTGCGGCCGATGTTTACAGCTTTTTGCGGAAAGGGGGATATAAATTCTTATTCTTCCAATTCTTCAAGCATGGCGCAGAGATGCCAGGAACCGTTACCCGTCAACTCGAACATATCAGAGTCGTCTTTCTTCTCGCGGATAAGCAGGCAATCCAGCCATCGTCCAATTATCCCGTCCAATTCTTCAGCACAGAGTAAATCTTTATGAATTGAGCCTGTCATAAGATGTTTCGCAATCGTTGATCTTGCGAAATTCTCTTCACTTTCAACTATGCTCCCCTGAAACAATGGATAACTCCGCGCAACTTCAAGAAATTTTTTTGAAAGTTGCGGACACCGGTAGTGGAGATCCGCGAAGACGCCATCGGCGGATGCGCCGACGGCAAGCAGATCTTCTCCCCTTCTGGCATGGTTGTAGTAGAGGTTCCGGTCTTGGGGTCTGGCGTAATGGCAAAAATGGTTTTTGTCATATCCCGCCCGCGTAAGTTTGCTGTCCGCAGCGGCAAACATCGCAAAATCTTTTATGATATCGGGTGAATGGCTATAACGGCGCAGGAATCCCCGGTTGCGGCCGGACTGATTGAAACCGTACAGCGATATGCCGTGGATCCCCAGGCGGTCCAACCGGTCAATGCCGGAGAAAAACGCCGTGACGCTTTGTCCCGGCAATCCGTACAGGAGATCCGCGGTGGTCACAAAGCCCCGTTCGAGACAGTCCGCAATCCGTTTGAGCACGGTTTCGGGCGGCTCTCGGCGGCCTATTTCCCGGCGGAGCGGTTCTTCCAGCGTCTGTACGCCGATGTGCAAGCGTCGAAACCCCAGGCTCCAGAGGAAGTCAAGATGCGGTCCTGTCAACAGGTGCGCTGTGGATTCCAGAGCCCATTCCGTGGAACGGCTTGTATGGAATCCGGCGCGGACGGCCTCGACGACGGACGCAAAGACTGAAGGCTGGAGATAGTTGGGCGTTCCGCCGCCGAAATGGACCGTGGTTACCGGCCATGCCGCCAGCGCGGTCCGCTCCGACCATTGTTGCAGGTCAAGGCGCAAGCGGCGGGCATAAACGGTCTGCAGGGGATGGCCGGGTCTGGCGCTGCAGGTGTAGCAGTCGCAAAATCCGCACCGTTTTTCGCAAAAGGGAACATGCGCGTAGATGGAAAACGGACGCGCCGGGCCGGCGTTCACAATCTGACGCAGTCTGTCCCAGGTGGCGTCGCCGTCATACTGAAAGCCCTTTTTCTCCCAGAGCGGCGCGGGCAGCCTTCTGTTTTCCAGATGATAGTACGGCTGCGACGCTTTCCAGGCTCGCAGGACTTCCTCACGGACAGGCCGGGGCAGATCGCCCAGGGTTTTCGTGATGACGTCGGCAGCCGCCTGCCCGCGCGAGGCGGCAGCGGATGCCCGCGCTTCTTCCCGGAGCAGTTCCAGGGCGGTTTCGTTGATCAACGCGCGGCCCACGGCCCGGTTCAGGCGGCAACGGAAAGAAGCTTCCGCCGCTTTTTCCGAAGGATGATACAAGTTCGCTTTCGACAGAAAGCGAACTTGTGTGGCGGAGGCGAAGCCGCCGCTCTCAAGTTTTTGAAAAATCAGGCTTTTCCTGTTTTTCAAAATCTTTGGCGTACTGCATTCAAACTCGTTTGAATGCAGCTTGGTATGAAGATCGTCCTGTAGCGCGCAATCGTCCGGACAGGAGCGGGCGCAGTGATACGCGGCAAAACATGCCCGGCACCCGGCCCCGATGCCGGATGCGCGTTCCCGCAGGGACGCCGTCTTGTCCCGGTCAAGCGCGAACCGGCCGGAACGCCTGTCAAATCCGCCGATAATCTGGGAACTGTTGCCGGGATGGTCGCCGTCCACAACCAGAAAACAGTTCGTGGCTCTGCCATCGGGAGTGAGATGCAGAGACTGCCGGAGCACGTTGCAATAGGGGCCGTGGTGTTCGTCAGGCCGGAAGCCGGAGAAAGTAAGCGCGACGTTGTGCCGCAGAGCCGCCCGCTTCGCCCGCATGAAATGCCCTGCCCATTCTTCGGGATCAGTGCCCCCGCCGCCGCCCGCGCCAGCGCTGTACACGGGCTCAAAGGCAACATTGTCCGCGCCGAGTTCCACGGCAAGATACTCCAGAATCTCCGCCTGGCGGGAAACCGTCTCCGGCGTGATTGTCGCGCGCAAGTCCAGGCGGGCTCCGGCCTCCTTCAGCGCGACGGCGGTCCGTCTCACCCGGCCGGAGGTGGGCGCGCCGTCGGATGACGGCCGCTGCCTGTCCTGGATATCGGGCGGTCCGTCGCAGGACAGTCCGACTCTGCCGAAGATTGCCGCCATCTCCCTGGCAAGCTTGAGCGGTACAACTCCGTTGGTGGCGATATAACCGCTCCACGGCACGGCATGGCGTTCGGCAACGGCTTTGCTGATCCCGACCAGACGCCGCACGAGATCCCAATGGAGGGTCGGTTCGCCGCCGCCATGGCAGGCGAGCTGAAACACCCGGCCCATGTCGGCGCAGTTGCGGCCGACCAGTTCGGCCGCCGCCGCGAACGCGTCCGGGCGCAGACAGCCGCCGGAACGGGCCACTGTCCTCGCCGGGGCGGCGAAGCAGTAAGAACACCGCAGGGAGCACCGGTTGCTCAGGTACACGGTCAGACACTCGGGGCGGTATTCTTCCGCCAGCCAACGGGTTCTGGCCGCCACGGCGCTGCGGGCGTGGTCCAGAAGCCAGCCGCTCTGTTTCCATAGCGATACATCCTCCCGCGTTTCCGTGCCTCCGTTCCACACCTGCCGCAACAAAAGCGCCTGCTCGCCCGTGACCACGGCCAAGGTTCCGGGGGTATACAGCAGGACTGTTCCGCCGGGACCCGCAAGTTCATAGATGGGCAGTTCAGGATGAATCAGCATGGCATCCGGTGACGGTCTATAGCATTTTACCTTTACGGTTTGAAACCCCGGCCTTCAGGCCGGATAGCCCGCCCCCGCCCTTCAGTGCGGGGTATCCGTACGGGCGCAAGTCTGGGCGGGGTCCAACCCCGAGGCGCAAGACGAATGGGCATGAAGGCCAATGCCGCCTTCCCGGCCCGGGCCGGACCCCGTGAGCGCCAGCTCATAATACTCTCTGCAAACCAGGCAGGAATGGCAACATTTATCGCAGTGCAAAGTCCTGTGGTAGAAGGCGTCGCTGATGTGGATCGGCGTGAGGGGCGAAGCGGGTCCCCCGCCCACGGAGTCGGGCGTGACGGCGCGGCGGGTGATGTAGGCGTCGAGAACGTCCAGATACCGCTCGGGGTCTTGCAGTGTCGCCCTGCCGGCTAGCTTGAAGTCCCGGGTAAGGCCGTCGAAAAAGTGCAGGTGCTGGGGCAGCGCCCACGCGCCGGTCAGCCGCATCCAGGGGTGCCTGTCCAGAAGCGGGTCGCACAAGGATAACGGCACTTCTTCCGCATAGCCCATCTCATAGAAATGCTGCACCCGCATCAGGCAGTCCGGCAGACAGCCTTCATTGACGATCAGCCGCAGGGCGCCGGGAAACGCCCGGCCCACGGCCTGGAGCGCCGGATAGTTGCGCATGATCCGGCTGGCGGGAACAAGGGTCTCGCAGATGCCTGCCAGTTGATGCGCCTGATGGGGCCGGGCGACGTCCATCAGAACCGAGGCGGTCAGCGGCAGGTCCGGCAGACGCTCTTTGACGATCCGGGCCAGGCTGATGTCGGCGACGGTCACGCCGCTCAGGCGCGTCATGGCCAGCAGGTCTTTGAGTGCCGCGACGACGGGGGCCGCAATGTCTGCCGCCGGACGAGGCAGCACCACGGGATTGAGCAGCACGGACACGGGAAGCGGACCATGGCGCAGGAAACTCTCAAGATGCCCGTCCCGTAGCGCCGGCCGCCCCGAGGCCAGCAGGCTGCGGGGAAGCGGCAGGTAAACTTCCCGGATCGCCGGGCCGTACCGGGCGTGTATTTCCCGCCAGAACGCCGGCGGCTGGTCGATATAGGGGATGGACCATCGCTCCTTGTCCGTCCCCGGCTTTGCGCAGGCGCCTGACGCCGCGGACCCCGCGCACGGTCGAGGCCCGGAACGGCCGGGTCCGGGGCGCTGCCGGGCGCCGGCGAAAATTCGCCCTGTCACGGGAAAAGGGCGCATCCGCCGCAAGGCGGCGGCCCGGCAGCCGCCGTTGCAGCGGGACTGCTCGCGAAGGGGGCAGCGGCCGCATTCGCCATAGATTCCCGTTTGCGCAAACACGGCCAGTTGATCGCTTAACCGCGCCTGGACGGACCGGGAGGTGTCGCCGGGAAGGCATGACGTTTGGCAGACGCGCGCCAGCGGGTAACATGGAATCGCCCGCCCGTCGGGGAGAAAATCCGGCAGCGGGTTACAGCGCGCGCCCGGCGGATCCCCGAGGGTTGCGAACAACTCAAGGTCTTCTTTGTCGAACATGCAGGGCACAAAGCCGCAGTCGAATTCCAGCCGCACCCCTTGGTCAAGGGCCTGGCTGACGAAAAGGCCGAGGCCGCGCCCGACCGTCCGGTAGTGCCGTGGATGGAGAAAATGGTTTTCAGCGCCTGCGCGGGGGTGCGCCAGACCGGCCCTGACGAAGGGGACAAGGCCGAACGTCTTGATCAACGGCAGAAAAGGCGCGGGAGAAACGCCGGGATGGTGTATGGTGCAGCCCGGAACGATCACTCCGCCCAAAGCCGCCAAAACCTGCCGCAGCCGTTTGTCTCCCGGTTCCGGCGGGCAGGCGGCGGGATCAATGTTCAGCAGGATGCGCAAACGCTCCGCAGGAAAGCGTGTGAGGCGGCTCAGGGCTTTTGTGGGCATCCGGCCGTTGGAAAAAAGCAGCAGATCAAGCCCCCGTTCTTTGATCATGTCTATAAAGCGGCCGAAGAGGGGATGGATCGTCGGCTCGCCGCCAAGCACGGGGACCTGCCGGATGCCGGAATGCTCAAGAAAATCCAGGGCTTGAGCAAAGACCTCCGGCCGCATATGCCCGGTGTCTTCGTCCGGACCGGGGACGAAGCAGTACCCGCATCGCCGGTTGCACGAAAAGGTGATGGAAATGTTGCTCATTACGGCGCGCCTGTTTCCAGCCAGCCTTCTTCCGCCCATAGGTCCAGGCGGGAACCGACAAGTTCCCGGGCCTCCCGCGGGCCGATCCCGGCGATCAGTTCCAGCATGGAGCGGATCGTTTCCTCGGACCGGCCGCGGGTTATCAGATCCCATACCGCGGCTTCGGGATAGGCAAGCTCGTGGCGCAAGTTCCGGGTACTATCGAAGAGCACCACGCAGTGCGGTTCCACAACCCAGGTCACATGCCCGGCGCATCGCGGCTTTGGCCTGTTTTCCATAGTCATCCTGCCGGTTCGAAACGGTCTGACGGTTGCAGGGCCAGGGCTTCCATCGCCTTTCCGTCGGCCAGCAGGGTCTGGGCGATAGAGGACAGGTTCATGTCCTCAAGAAGCCGGCAGGCCGACAGCAGTCGGGTCTGGATACAAAACGGTCCGTAGGCGGAAGAACTCCCTGGATAACTGTGCTGCACATGACAGCCCCCGGAACAGACCCATTGGCAGAAACATTTTTCACAGCGCGGTTTGTCCCTGGCCAGACCGCGCAAGCGCAACACGGCGTCCGGGTCGATATGCATGCCTCCCTGAACGGACAGACGGCCCACGTCCATGTCCAGGCCGCGTTCCACCCAGGTTTTCCGGGGCAGATAGCAACTGCTGATCCGGCCGTCAGGGGAAACGATCAACGCATCCTTGCCGACCGGACAGAAGCTGGTCTGTGAAGGCTCCCCCTCCGCGGCCGCATAGACCGCTTTTATGCCGTAACGCAAAGTCCGGGCGCGGGCTTTGGCGTATTGCCTGACAAATACGTAGGGATCCGGAGGAGACAGCCCGGCCGCACGGGATTTTGGGTTGTCGGTCAACGGCTCGAAATTGATGACTGATGGCTGAAATTCCTCGCAGAACCAGATGGCGATTTCTTCAAGGCTTTGGATATTCAGGTTTGATACGCAACAGCGCAGGCAGAGTTCCGTTGGCGTCCGTGAAAGCAACGCCGCGCTTTGACGGGCCGGAGAAAAACTGCCGCGCCTGGAACTGATGGGGCGGTGCCGGTCGTGTATATCCTGAAAGCCGTCCAGAGACAAGACCACCGCATGGAAATAATCGCCCACAAATTGAGCGTATTCCTGTTCAAAGATGCCATTTGTGGATACTTCGAGATGCAGGGACAAGTCATGGCGGTCCGCCAGCAGGCGGCTCCGGTGGACCGCTGTTTCGACAACATCGCGGCAGACAAGAGGTTCGCCGCCAAAAAAGTGCACCTCCATATGATCCTGCCCGGCATCCTTCAAAAAATTGGCGTACCAGGTAAGCGCGGCCTCGGCCATGGCCGGGGACATATCGGACGCTTTACCTTCACCGGCGTCGAAGTCGCAATACACGCAGTTGCAGTTGCAGCGTCGCGTCGGCAGAATGCCGAGAAAAAGAGGATTGAGCCGTCCTGTCGCGGATGGCGGTTCACAGGGTTTCCGGGTCAGCAGGTCGGCGAGTTCGTCTATTTCGGGTGGAAAGGACGGGTCCGGCACAGGCTTTCCTATCCGGCGGCGCAACGCTTTCAGGGCCGACGCATTGAGCAGTGACGCAATCCCGCTTAGTGGGCTGTATATCAGAAAGGCCTCGTTGACCGGCAGTACGAACACGCCGGTCTTATGCCAAGCCGCGTTCAAACGAGTTTGAATGCAGGACGCCAAAGTTTTTGAAAAACAGGAGAAGCCTGATTTTTCAAAAACTTGCGGGCGGCGGCTTCGCCTCCGCCGTCCAAATTCGCTTTCCATCGAAAGCGAATTGGTATGAGACATGCCGCCAGCGCCCTTGCCCACCGCGTTTCCCTTCATCTGAGCTTCCTTTACGGTTTGCGGCCCCGGCCTTCAGGCCGGATAGCCCGACCCCGCCCTGAAGGGCGGGGTGTCCGTACGGACGGAAGCCTGGCGAGGTCCAAACCCCGCCAAAGCGCAAGACGCATGGGCCTGAAGGCCGATGCTGCCTTCCTGGTCCAGGCTTCCTTTACGGTTTGCCATCCCGGCCTTCAGGTCCATGCCACCTTCTTGGTTCACTCCGGACTGTCCAGGGGATGACAGATTCCGTTTTGCGCCAGGGCCACAAAAAGAGATTTGACCAGGCCCGCGGCAGCGTCGGACGAAAGATCGAACTCCGATTCCGTCACAGCGCAGATGTCAGCGATAGAATGCCGTCCATCAAAGCGGCTGATGATATATTTTTGCCGCGCGGTTAACGGCATATGGCGTTCGTAGGGCGCGTCAGGGCTCTTTTGCAGCAGCAGCCAGCCATCTTCCATGCCAAGGGTTATTCCCTGATAAACAACCGGTACCATCTTGCGCAGCACAGCGTCCGGCAGCGAACCTATCTCGTCCAGACGAAAATGCGGTTTTCCGCGCAACTCGTCGACAACGGCCAGGGCTTCGGAGAACAGTGAATGCAGGTACTGTCTGCGGTTTACATTTTTCATGCCGTTTCTTCTGAAAAGGGCGGACTCCGCGTTCCCCGCCACACGCCGCCGCCTTCCTCAATATAACGAACAAGCAGCTCCGTGGTTATGGCCCGATTCAACTCGCAGCGGCTGCCGTGCGTCAAATGGCCGTCCCCCCTGTCGGAAAAGGTCTTGGACGGGCAATCGCCCGCGCAGTGGTAGAAACAGAAACAGCGTTTACAGCTTTGGCGGCGTTCCTCGATTTTCGCCAGAAAACCCTGTCTGGCTCCGGGGGTGAGCCGGATAGCTCCGCTCGCGTCCATGTCGCCGAAAATAAAGCCGCCGGCAAGTTCGTGCCGACGGTTGCAGACTTCGTAACAGGCCGTAAGGAACCCGTCAGGACCGACGATCAACGCGGAAACAACGGCGTCGCAAAACCTGCCGGTCAGCAGCCAGGGCCGGGCGCCGGAATAATACATGTGCCGCTGATGCCGGGCGGCGATATCGTACCCTTCCATAAAATATTCCGCGAAGGCGGCTTGTTGCCGGAGCGCCACCCGGTCAAGCCTGGCGCGTCCGTGGGAGAAGGCCGGTTCGACCTGAAAAGCCGGGGAGCCGGTCTCTCGGCACAGATAGTCGATGACCTCAGGTATGCGCGTGATGGTCCGATCCGTGACCGTGACCCGGATGCCATACGCGATTCCCTTACGGTCCAGGGCCTGCAGGGTGCGCGCCACGGAAGCGTGGCTGCCCCTGCCGCTCTTTCGCGGCCGCTGTGCGTTCTGGATGGAAGGCAGGCCATCGCAGGAAAGGCTGACTTCGTCGATATTGTTCAGGATCCAGGCGCGTTGAGTTTCGGTCCAGACGCCGTTGCTGGTCAGGTTGATTTTGGCCGGTAACGGGGATTTCCGCGCGTACGCCACACAGTCCTTGAGAACGGACCAGGCCATGGTCGGCTCGCCGCCGCCATGAAAACAGATGGAGTAGTGGTCATGCCCCTGATCAAGGGCGTTGCGGCAGACCGTATCGATTGCCGCGCGGGCAAGGGGAAGCGGCAAATCCCGCGTCTCGCCCGCGCCGTCGCCATGTGCGTAACAGTAGATGCAGCGCAGGTTGCACGCATCCGTCAAAAACAGCACGCAGACAGTCGGGAGGAAAACGTCCGAAACCGGCGCGTTGTCGGCAAGGCACGCGTCTTCCTCGAAAAACCCGATACCGCGGAGAAAAAGGTCCGCTTCCGTATCCGCGCGCCTGACCGCCGGGTCCGCGGCGGAAAGCGTTTCACACAGCCGCGCCATAGCCCGGTTGCCGATAAAGGCAAGATGTCGCAGAGGCCGGTAGATTATCACCTTGTCTTTATATGGGATTGCGTATAGTTCCATGGCCGCGTCCCGCCGCCCGAGTCCGCGCTCCGCCGCGTTCCCGCGTGGAGCGGTCAATTGGGCCGCCAGTAATGGCTTCCTCCGCGCGTGACATGGCCCACGCAGGAGCAACCGGAAGGGCGCGTAACATGGCCCACGCAGGAGCAACCGGAAGGGGTCGTGGTTTTCCCGGCCTTTGTGCCGACCGAGATCGTATTGCAGACGCAGACTTCTTTGCCGCCGCCATATCCGGCGGGCACGGCTATGGTGTCGCAGGTGCAGATTTGCTGCGTTGT
>JAISZH010000145.1 GCA_031269345.1 Desulfovibrio sp.
GTCATAGCGGGCGGCGAATCCGGCCCTGAAGCACGACCTTGCGATCTGCAATGGATTATTTCCTTGCAACGGCAATGCAAAGCGGCCAACGTCCCGTTCCGGTTCAAGCAGACAGGCGCTCGTTTCATCAATGAAAAGGGAATGCTGGTCAACGTGGCCCGGATGTGTCAGCAACGTCTCGCCGCCGGGTACCGTCTCGGTTCTTTCGCCTGACAAGGCGATATTCCTCGGCATTGTTCACGTATTATCTTGCTTCACTATGCCATGTAAAAAAAATTTCCACGGCACTTTCGATAATATTTTCCCTCTCTTGCTGTTCAGGAGCTGGGCGAAGGCGCGGAAGAACCTGTAAGTAAACGTTATCGCGCAGCATGCCGACAAACTGACCAGCCGCAATTTGACTGTCCCGGCAAAATATTTCTCCCTTTTCCTTGGCCAAATCAAAGAGCTTGGCAAAATTTTCAACCGCGCTCTGAGGACCGGCTTCAAAATATGCTGTCTAGCCGCCAAAAACGACTTGAGAAAGCCGACCAGTGGATGAAAATTGTGCTGGGCAGGCTTGCCAACCCTTCCGGAGCCGGCAAAAAACTGACATCTCAAGGTACATACGACAGAATTCGCGATTATCTGTGCGACCATAACCTGCTAATATTCTATACCATTACTGCCGTTGACGGCCAGATCAAGGTGTGCAAAGTTCGGAGGCTTGCCTGCGGGAAATTCCCCCATAAATCTTGACAGTGAATCAGCAACACGTTAAGACTGACTGGTCGGTCACCTATATAAAAGAGGTTCCAATGCAAAAAAGAGAAGAAAAGAAAAGCCATACGAGGGAACAGATTTTATGCGCGGCAGCGGCTTGCTTCACTGAGCAAGGGTACTCCGGTTGCTCAATTTCGGACATCGTTGAAAGGGCAGGAGTCAGTAAGGGTGCTTTATACGTCCACTTCAAAAGCAAGGAAGCACTTTTCAAGGAGATGATTGCGATAGAACATAGGAAAGGCATTGAAAGAGCACGACAGGCAGCGTTGAAGCCTCCGTACCTGTCGGGCATTATTTGGTTCCATACAGAATGTATCCAGAATTCCGGTTTTCCCATGGATCACCGTTTATGGGCGGAAGTACTCGCTGTGTCCGCACGTGATACTGAAATCCGTAAAGCGTTTATTGACAGTGAAAGGGCATCACGTAAATTTTATATTGAATTACTGCAAAAAGCTGCTGATGCCGGTGAAATCGACGATTCGCTCGATTTGAATGCGGTTTCCATATGGCTGTATGCCCTTGGTGACGGCATGATAGTCAGGATAGCCGATGATCAGGCATTTGATTTTCAAAAACATCACGCAGTTTTTGATACATTACTGCGCCGTGCGTTACGGACATGAAATTCAATTCGGAGGAGATTATGGATAGAAGAGATTTTGTACAATCAGGAACCGCCCTGGCAACAGGGTTTGCTCTGGCCGGAGTTAGTACGCAGTTGTCATATGCTGAAGAAACCCAAGAAAGTCAAGAGAGAAGAAAATCCATGATACATAAATGTAAAATCACCGTACTTCGTAGAGAGCTTTACCAAGATTTGGCCGATCAGTACCTTGCCGACCCTAAATCCGGTAAGTGCCCGTATTTTATAGAAGGGCAAGAGTTTCTGGTTGATAGTGCCGATTTCTTTAGAATGCTGAACGGGAAATTCTGTTCCGAGGCTTGGGACTGTATCAGCCGCTATGTCTATGCCGCTCTTCAGGGCGGTTCAATCATGCGTGGCTGGACTAACGATGAAAGAATCATGATCGCCTGTTGCAACGATGGCACACGGCCAGTCATTTTCAAACTAGAACGCTTTGACGAATAAATGAGCCTGAAATTTTATTGCCATCATCAAATACAAAAAACGTATTGATGGACAATAATTTGAAAATATTTCTTTGCAATTTATTATAATAATATCCGCCAAAGCTGCTGCGCACAGCGAGGCGTCTACATCAGCATGCCGCTTTGTGCATGGACTTGATGCCTTTGTGCATGGCATTTCAAGGGAATGGTGAGATCTAGTCCCGAGAGGGTTTTGGCCGTTTCTATGGTATTGGGGGCATAGGCGATGCGGACGTGGCAGTTCGCCATGAGGGCGTTTTCCTTGCCGTACACGCCGTTCAACTGCGTTATGTCCTGGACGATGAGGTAGACTTTGCCGCCGTATCCGGCGATATAGGCCAATGCCTTCTCCATGATCGGGAGTTTTCCCAAGCTGGTAAACTCGTCCAGCAACAGCAGAAGCCGATGCTGGTAGCCCGCCACACTTCCACCGTCCGCAAATTCCATTTTGGCGCAGACGCGCCGGACGATCATGTCCACCATGAGGCGCAGCAGAGGCCGCATCCGGTCAATGTCCGCCGGGGAGATAACCAGATAGAAATTGACCGGGGCGTCGAAGTTCCTCAGGTCATGGGTGCGGGAATCACAGGCGGCGGTGTTGAGGGCCACCACCGGATCACGATACAGGGCCAGATTGGTCAGGGCCGTGGAAACCGCGCCGCTGCTTTCGTTGTCCGCTCCAGGCCGACCAGGGCGCGTACCAGGGCAGATTGAAGGCGGTGAAGAGCGGCTTGCCGAGGGCGGGCTGATAATTCCAGAAGGCCGCGATGCGCTGCGTGGCGAGGATCATGCTTCCCAGGCCGAGCACAAGCGTGAAGGGCAGATAGAGCCAACGGAAGGTTTTGGCAGGCTTGGACGTGGTCAGGCCGCATTTCGCGGGCATGACGGACTCCGAAAAAGGCCGTCATGCGGCTCAAATTTGGGGCGCACAGCCCTCAAAATCTTCTTGACTTGCAACTAAAAAATAGTATTACTTTGTCCATGAACAGCAGACACCGCAAGACTATGGAGGCCATCTTCGCTGATCCCGTCAGAGCGGACATCAAATGGGCCGACATTGAAGCGTTGTTTGCCGCTTGCGGCGGGAGCATGGAAGAGGCACGAGGATCGCGTGTGTGCGTAGAACTCAATGGTGTCTTCGCCCATTTCCACCGCCCGCATCCGCAGCCTGATACGGACAAAGGGGCGGTGAAATCCGTCCGGCGCTTCCTTGAAAATGCGGGGATAAGACCATGAGCGTACTTACTTATAAAGGCTATCAGGGCAGTTTTGAGTATGACCCGGAGGCCGATATTTTCCACGGCGATGTGCTGCACCTTAACGATGTCATTACCTTTCAGGGCCGCTCCATTGACGAACTGAAGGCCGCTTTGGCGGAATCCGTTGAAGTGTATCTGGAATATTGCGCGAAGAAAGGCAGAGCGCCGCAGAAACCTTTTTCCGGCACCTTCAACGTGCGTCTGTCCCCTGAAGTGCATCAGCGTATCGCCATGCGGGCGGCGCATGACGGCGTGAGCCTCAATAAATGGGTAGCCAGGACGCTGGAAAAGGTTATTTTGGAACAACAGCACGCCTGATCTCCTATTTCTCTGCCGCATACGGCTTCTGAAACACCAAATCCTTGGTGACAATGACGTTGAACTGGTATCCGGGGCGGATCTCCAGGGTCGGCTTGATATTCAAATTCTTCTGGAGCAACTGGAGCGTGGCCTGTCCCAACTGAAAGATCGTTGC
>JAISZH010000004.1 GCA_031269345.1 Desulfovibrio sp.
AGATCCATCGCAAGTGAAGTGGCCACGACCGCTGTGCCGACGGCTGTACTTTTCAGAAAAGAACGTCGCCCTACCTTGTCGCTCATAAATGGCTCCTTTGCAGTGAAAAAACTTGAAAATTTCCAGTGAGATGTCACGCCTGCACTGTCGTGGCAAGCGTGGAGATCGCAAAGCAAAAAACACGGTTTTTGCTTTGCCCACGCCGCTTGTGGCGGCGCGCACCCCTTTGCGGGGTCGCGGCTAAAATTTTTTTCGCAAATCCTTGCCGCGAGATTGCCGCAAAGCGAACCCGCTTCGTCGTCAGGCGACAATCTCAGGCGTAAAATGCCCTAACTCCCGGTTGAAGCCATCAAACCTCCTTTCCGGTTCAAAAGAGTATTGACCCGCGAACGTACAGCCGTTGTGAAATCATCCAAGGCAACGATTTCACGATACAAAAGACCTTATTGATAGGATATCTGATTTTTCGATATTCCGCAACCCCAAATTTGAGTTGTGTGTTGCGTTGACAACACCCAAATTTGAGTTGTGCGCTTTTCGGGATCGCCGGCGGGGGAGTGTGAGGGGCGTTCCCCCTCGTTGGAATAAACCAGTGTTTCCCCAGCTTTTCACTGCGGAAATCAGCAATCGTTACGGGCAGGTAGCAGGCAGCGGCTTTTAGAGCAATTAACGCTTGAAACCGTTCGCTTACGGCGGGCAAAGCCCGCCTGCTCCTGTTTCGCGGCAAGGATTTGCGCTGCAAATCCTTGCCGGGCAGTTCACTCGTTTCATTCGTGAACTGTTCTAAAGTTGCGCGGATGATAGCGGCTGTGCGTTCGCGTGACCAGTTCACGCTGCACATGGGTGTAAATTTCCGTGGCGCTGACGTCCGCGTGCCCCAGCAGCATCTGCACGGAACGCAGGTCCGCTCCGCCCTCCAGCAGGTGAGTGGCGAAAGAATGCCTGAAAGTATGCGGAGATATGGGGACCGTTACGCCCGCCTTGAGCGCGTATCTCTGCACCAGCTTCCATACCGCCACGCGCGTAAGCCCCTTTCCCGACCGGTTCAAAAAGAGCTCCTGCGCCCTGGGTTTGAAAAGAGGCCGCCAGATATTCATATAATCGGCCAGAAAAGCCGCTGCCTCCGCATGCACCGGCACCAGACGTTCCTTGGCCCCCTTGCCGAATACGCGCAAAATGTCCCTCTGGGGATCGAAATCCAGGGCGCGCAGGGAACAAAGCTCCGATACCCGCAACCCGGAAGCATAAAGCAATTCCAGCATGGTCCTGTCCCTGAACCCCAGCTTGTCCGAAAGCCTGGGCGCGGCCAGTATCGCCTCCATCTCCGCGCGCGTGAGCACCTCCGGCAGGGAACGCGCGAATTTGGGATTTTCCAGAAAACGGGCCGGATCCTTCTCCAACACCCCCTCTTCACGCGCAAAAGCGAAAAAACCGCGCAAAGCGGAAAGCCTGCGCGCCAGACTGCGCCCGCCCAGACCCTTTTTGCGCACGAAAACCACGTACAAAAAGAGTATCTGCTCGTCAACGCCGCGCAAAAGCTCGTCATCGGCGCAGCCGGGCAGCCTGTCCCGCACAAAGCCCAGGAAATCGCCCAAGTCCGCGCTGTAGGCGCTCAGGGTGTTCTCGGACAGCCCCTTCTGCAACAGAAGGTTTTCCAGGTAAACATCCGCCAGAGGGTGCGGCAGGGTCCGCCCGTCAACCCCCCCGGCCTCCGGCTTCAGCCCGTGTCCCTTTGCTCGCACTGCCACTCTCCGGCTTTACTGATGTATACGTTAACAACCAAACGTTTCAATGCGGGATCGTCAGCCGGAAGACGTAGTTTTCGGCTGACCATGGCATTTACGCTTGAGATGCTTACTTAACGGCGGGCAAGCCCGCCTGCTCCCGTTTCGCGGCGAGGATTTGCCCACAAATCCTTGCGGAGCGGTTCACTCGTTTCATTCGTGAACTGCTCTAATCGCAAAAATAACGAATTATCCGGAATTCGAATAAAGCAGGTGGAGGCGAAACAAAACTTCCGCCTCCGCTTCCCACAACGCGCCCGGCCCGGACGAGTCGACGCCCCGCATGAGGCAGGCCGCGTCCAGTGCCGGGTGGCCCTCCCGCGAATCGCAAAAAAGCTGATCCGCTCCGGAAGAAAGGATATCGGGATCGATCCCCACCTCAGGAAGTGAAGACAGGTGTCGGGCCAGAGGAACGGCCGCGCCGGACGCCGCGTCCGGAGAAAAGACCGCCCCATCGGTGCGGAAGTCCTCAAGGGCCGTGTTCAGCACTTCGGCCAGCTCTTTGCCTGAAACCAAAGCCCCGTCCGGAAGACGCAAGGTAAAATCGCCCTCGTCCAGAACCCGAAAAAAACCTTTCAGGGAAACCGCGCCGCCATCGTCGAAATAAAGACGCACATCGCCGCCGCTGTGTTCGATGGTCGCCGTCTCCGGGGCGAAGTCAAAAGTATAGGTCTGCCCGGCGCGCATGACATACAACAGCGACTGCCCTGCCTGGGGTCTGGCGATCCTGAGGTTTTCCGGCATCTCCCGTAAAGGCATAGACGCGTCTCCCGCGCGGCCGAACCCGCCGCCTCTCCCGGCTCAGACCGCGTTTCCAAAGAGGACGGACGCTCCTCTCAAGACGCGGGCGTCGCGGCAAAATCCGCTATCACCTTCCCGGCCACGCGCAGACCGTCTTCTATGGCCCTGACCACGAGCGAAGGACCAAGGGCCGCATCGCCGCAAACGTAAACGGGAAAAGACGCCAGGCCGTCCCCTTCTCCCTGCCCGGCACGCGCGGCGCGCCCGTTTTCGGAGCGGAACAGGCGGCCGGATTTGTCAACCGTGGCCGCCAGGCTCTCCAACAAACATCCTTCCTCCGTCCCGGTGAACCCCATGGCGAGCAGGACCAGCTCCGCCGGCAGGACAAAGCCTGAATCCGCCACCTCTACCGGCCTCAAGGCACCCGCCTCGCCCTCCCATCTCACTTCGGCGCAACGCGCGTGTCCCACGCGGCCGCCGTCCGCGGACGGTTCAAAGGAAGTCGCGGTTACGCAAAAGAGCCTGTCCCCTCCCTCCAGGTGGCTGCTGGAGGTACGCAGAATACGCGGCCATTGCGGCCAGGGGTTGTCGGCGGCGCGCGTCTCCGGGGGTTTGGGCAGGATCTCCAACTGGCTCACCGCCACCGCCCCCTGTCTCCAGGCGGTGCCCATGCAGTCCGCTCCCGTATCGCCTCCACCTATGACCAGCACCCGTTTCCCTCGCGCGCTGTATTCCTCCGGCAAGGCATCCAGTTCTCCGGCATTCAGCCTGTTCTGCAAAGCCAGATAGTCGGTCGCGAAATGGATGCCGGACAGCAGGCGTCCGGGCACGGACAGGTCGCGTTTCCGCCTCGCTCCGCAAGCCAGCACCAGAGCGTCGTGCCTTTTGGACAGCAGGCGGGCCGAGACATCGCTGCCGGCGTCCACCCCGCATTCGAAAGCGATTCCCTCCCGCTCAAGCAGACTGACGCGCCTGTCCAGAACCCCCTTGGCCAATTTGAAGTCCGGTATGCCGTAGCGCATGAATCCGCCGGGTTTGGCGTCGCGCTCATAGACCTTGACCCGCGCCCCGGCCTGGTTCAACTTCCAGGCGGCGGCCAGACCGGCGGGTCCGGAGCCGACGACCCCGACCCTCAGATCACTCCGCCGCACGGGCGGACGCGTACGGACCAACCCTTCGGCAAAACCGTGCTCAATGACGGCAAACTCCACCTGACGGCAGGGCACCGGAACCTCGTTCAAACCCTGGACGCAGGAGCCTTCGCACAAGGCCGGACAGACGCGGGCGGTAAACTCCGGGAAAGGACTCGTGGCAAGCAGAATCGCAAGCGCGTTGCGCATGCGCCCGCCCAACACGGCCGCGTTTATCTCCGGCACGGCGTTGAGCAAAGGACAGCCCAGGGCGTGGCAAAAGGGAATGCCGCAGTCCTGACAGCGCCTGAGGTCTTCGCGCAGTTCCGCAGCCAGTGGCTCGGCCTCCACCGGCTTGAAGTCGTGAATTCTTTCGTTTATGGGCCTGTACGTGCTCATGGCGTGCATCCGGTTATTGATTGAGGGCGGTGGAAAACTGCGCGATCATACCGGTCCGACTTCACGGCGCGGGGTAGCCGCGTCCGCTGCGGACATCTCGCCGAGAACCCGGCGGTATTCCATGGGGAAGACCTTGAGGAAGCGCTCCTTTTCCCATCTCCAGCCGGCCAGCAGCGTGCGGGCCAGGGGGCTGCCCGTATAGGCATGGTGCCGCTCGATGAGCGCGCGCAATTCCTCCTCATCCGTTTCGGCGGGCAAAACCAGGTCAACCATTTCCAGATTGCAGCGGCTGTCGAAAAGACCGTCCTTGTCGTAGACATAGGCGATCCCCCCGGACATGCCAGCGGCGAAATTCACCCCGGTCAGGCCGAGCACCACGACCGTTCCGCCGGTCATATACTCGCAGCCGTGATCTCCCACGCCCTCGACCACGGCGGTCGCGCCGCTGTTGCGCACGGCGAAACGCTCCCCGGCCCGGCCGCGCACGAACATTTCCCCGCCGGTCGCGCCGTAGAGGGCGACGTTTCCGGCAATGATGTTCTTGTGTGAGAGAAAATCCGGCGCGATGTTTTCCGGCAGGCTGATGATGATGCGTCCGCCCGACAGGCCTTTGCCCACGTAGTCGTTGGCCGCGCCGCGCAGGTGCAGGGTCAGTCCCCGGGCCGCAAAGGCCCCGAAAGACTGCCCGGCCGCGCCGTAGAGATTGAGGCGGATGCTGTCGTCCGGCAGTCCCTCCATCCCCCTGGCCCGGACGATGCGCGAGGAAATCTTCGCCCCAAGGGTGCGGTCGGTATTGCGCACTCGACGCTCGAATTCAAGGCGCTCGCCTTTTTCAACGGCCGCGCCGAGCAAAGGCAAAAGCTCGTCGTCAAGCCCTGTACCGGCCTGGACAAAGGCCTCCGGGGCGCCCGAATAACGGCGGGCGTCCCCGCGCGGGGCAAAGAGAAGATCCGCGAAATTCAGATAGCGGGTGTGCGGCAGGGCAGGATGCGGCTCAAGCTTCAGGCGCTCCACCTGTCCGGTCATTTCCTCCATGTTTGCAAACCCCAGCTCCGCCATGATTTCCCGCACCTCTTCGGCGACAAAACGGAAGTAATTGCGCACGTGTTCCGGTTTCCCCTTGAAGCGGGCGCGCATGCGCGGGTCCTGGGTGGCGACTCCGACCGGGCAGCCGTTGGTGTGGCATTTGCGCATCATGATGCAGCCCATGCTCACCAGCACGGCGGTGGCAAAACCGAATTCATCCGCCCCCAGCAGACAGGCCACGGCGACATCACGCCCGGTCTTCATCTGTCCGTCCACCTGCAGGCGCACCCGTCCGCGCAGGTTGTTCAGAACAAGGGTCTGCTGCGTTTCCGCCAGCCCGATCTCCCAGGGACATCCGGCGTGCATGATGGAAGACAGGGGAGAGGCCCCGGTGCCGCCGTCCGCCCCGGAAATCAGTATGGAGTCGGCCATGGCCTTGGCCGCGCCGGCCGCTATGGTGCCCACGCCCGTTTCCGAAACCAGCTTCACAGAGACCCGGGCCGCGTCGTTTGCCTGGCGCAGGTCGTAAATGAGCTGGGCTATGTCCTCAATGGAATAAATGTCGTGGTGCGGCGGAGGGGAGATAAGGCTGACGCCGGGAGTTGAGTTGCGCACCCTGGCAATCTCGCTGTTGACCTTGTGTCCGGGCAGATGGCCGCCTTCGCCGGGTTTCGCCCCCTGGGCTATCTTGATCTGCAACTCGCCGGCATTGATCATGTATTCCAGAGTAACCCCGAAACGTCCGCTCGCCACCTGTTTGATGGCCGAGCGCACGGATCTCCCGTCCGGCAGAGGCTTGTAGCGTTCCCGGTCTTCTCCGCCTTCGCCGCTGTTGGAACGGGCGCCCATGCTGTTCATGGCCAGGGCCATGGTTTCATGCGCCTCTTTGGAAAGGGAGCCGAAAGACATCGCGCCGGTCACAAAACGGCGCACGATGGAATCCACCCCCTCCACCCCGCTTAAAGGCAGAGGCGGTCTGGCCGGGTCGGGCGTAAAGCGCAGCAGATGGCGCAAGGTGAACGGTTGTCCGGGTGGGTTGTTGATTAAACCGGCGTAACGGCGGTATGCCTCCTGGTCTTCGTTGCGCACGGCCGTCTGCAGGAGGGTTATGGTTTCCGGGTTCCATAAATGGGCTTCGCCGTCGCGGCGGAAACGATAGAACCCGCCGACGGGCAGAGGATTTTCCGGCGCCTCCCGGTCCTTTTCCTCCCCGCCGGACCCGTCCGCGGCCAGCATTTCCTCACGCAGACGCAGGGCCATGTCGCGTCTGCGCAAAGAAGAGTCCTCGATATGCTCAAGCCCGACCCCGCCCACACGTGAGGAGATGGAGGGGAAATAGGCCTGGACCACGGTCGGCCCCAGGCCGACTGCTTCGAAAATTCCCGCTCCCCGGTAACTGCGCAGGGTGGAAATGCCCATTTTGGACATGATTTTGCGCAGGGCGGAGCATAAGGCGGCAATATAATTTTCCACCGCCCCGGTGGGGCTGGGCGCGCCTTGCAGACCGGCGTTCGCCGCGGCTATGGCCGCGACGCTCTCAAAAGCCAGCCAGGGGTTTACAGCCGAGGCCCCGAGCGCGAGCAGCAGGGCCATGTGATTGCCTTCCCGCGCTTCGCCCGTTTCGCAGACCAGGCCGACATGCATGCTGCCTCTCTCCCGCGTGACCTTGGCCACAGCCGCCGCCGCCAGTATGGCCGGCACCGGAAGCTTTACCCCGTCCGCCTGCTTGTCGGAAACGACTATTATGCCTATGCCGTCCCTGACGGCCTCGGCGCTCTCCTTTTCCAGGCGGCCTAAGGCCGCTGCCAGGGCGGCGCCGCTCTCCCCGCCCGCTTCGGGGGTGAAGGTGGCGTCCAGGGTGCGGCAGGCAAAGCCGGATTCGCGGTTTTCGCGCAGGCGCTGCAAGTCGCTGTTGGATAAAATCGGATGCCTGAACTTGATGAGCCTGGCCTGACCCGGTTCTTCCTTCAGGATGTTCGCCTGGTAGCCGATAAAGGTCATCAGGGACATGACCAGGGATTCCCGGATCGGGTCAATGGGCGGATTGGTGATCTGGGCGAACTGCTGCCGGAAATAGGAAAAAAGGGAGCGCGGCTTTGTGTCCAGCACGGAAAGGGGAATGTCCGCACCCATGGAGCCGACCGGCTCAACGCCCTTCTCCGCCATAGGCCAGAGCAGCACGTCCAAATCATCGCGGTCGTAGCCGAAAAGGCATTGCAGAAAAGGCAGCGCGGCGTCCAAGCTGCGCGTAAAATCTATATCCACGCTGAAAAGGCCCGGTATCTCCACGCGGTTTTCATCCACCCAGCGCCGGTAGGGCTGCAAACGGGCCAGACGGCTTTTGATCTCCACATTTTCGATCAGGCGGCCGGCCACTATATCCGCAAGCACCATCTGCCCCGGACGCAGGGCGCCTTTCCTGACCACCCGTTCCTCCGGCAGGTCCAGTACGCCGTCTTCGGAAGCCAGAACCACCAGTCCGTCGCTGGTCTCGGTATAGCGGGCGGGGCGCAGACCGTTGCGGTCCAGGCAGGCACCTACCCGCAGCCCGTCGGTGAAGACGACGGCCGCCGGGCCGTCCCAGGGTTCCATCAATCCGGCGTGAAACTCAAAAAATCCGCGCAGGTCCGGTCCCATCGGGTATTTGGCGCCCCAGGCCTGGGGAATGAGCATGGCCATGGCATGGTCGTAACTGCGGCCGCCGCGCAGCAAAAGCTCCAGCGCATTGTCCAGATTGGCGGAATCGCTGGCTTCCGCTTCGATCATGGGGAAGAGCTTGCGGATATCCTTGCCGTCTTTGCCGAACAGTGGCGAGGAAAGCCCGGATTCGCGCGCCGTAAGCCAGTTGCAGTTGCCCCGGATGGTGTTGATTTCCCCGTTGTGGGCCAGGCAGCGGAAAGGGTGCGCCAGACGCCAGGAGGGGAAGGTGTTGGTGCTGTATCTCTGATGCACCACGGCAAAGGCGGAGGCGATGCGCTCGTCGGTGAGGTCAGGGTAAAATCCCTCTATCTGGGAAGCCATCATCATGCCCTTGTAGACCACGACCCGACAGGAAAGGCTGGGGATATAGAAGTCGTCGGCGGAAAACCCGGCCCGCGACGCCTCGCGCTCCATACATTTGCGCAACACGTACAGGCGGCGTTCCAGAGCCTCGTCGCCTCCGCCCCTGTCGTCGCTTACCGCAAACTGACAGATATGCGGCCGGCTCGCCCGGGCCGTCTCGCCGAGCGCCCCGGGGTTGACCGGCACATCGCGCCAGGCAAGGATGCGAAAGCCTTCCGCCGTCGCCGTGACCTGCATCATATCCCGGCATTGGGCGGCCGCCTTTTCCTCCAGGGGGAGAAAAACGGCGCCAAGCCCGTAAGAACCTTGCGGCGGCAGGGGGCAGTTGAACTGCGCGCGGGCGAAGGCGTCCGGGATATGAAAGAGGATGCCGGCGCCGTCCCCGGAATCCGCGTCGGCTCCGGCCGCTCCGCGGTGGCTCAGGTTGCACAAGGCCCGGATGCCCATTTTGATGACATCGTGCCTGGCTTCACCGTCCAGGCGGCAGATGAAACCCACCCCGCAGGCGTCGTGCTCGAATTGCGGGTCGTAGAGGCCTGTTTTGCGCATATAACTTCCTCATTTTTATTTGCCGTTCGCATGGTACAGTTATACGGAGAGGCCACCGCTGTCAACCAAGACGGTAGCACGGGCCTTCAGGCCCATGCGTCTTGCGCCTGGGCGGAATTTGGACCCCGCCAGGCTTCCGCCCGTACGGATACCCCGCCCTTCAGGGCGGGGTCGGGCTATCCGGCCTGAAGGCCGGGGGCTCAAACCGCAAAGGAAGCTCAGATCAACGGAACCGGGAATCGCCGTTGAGATGTTATGCCGCCTTGCGGCACTGCCTTGCGTCCGATGTTCACCGGCCATGTCCGGGCGCGGTTGCCGTAATCGCCCCCGGACATGGATTATGTGAATTGGAGTATGATGCGTCCGCACGGCCAGGGCAATCGAATGAATTAACTGACCTCAGCGGCCAAAGCTGAGGCTAAAAATTCATCGTCCCATCCGGCACGTTTACGTCTGACGCGCATACTTTTCTTTCCTGGTAGAGATTT
>JAISZH010000184.1 GCA_031269345.1 Desulfovibrio sp.
AATTACAGATAAGGTTCGGCCCTGGACAGGTAGTTGCCCACATAATCGGCCACGCCTTCTTCCAGGGAATGCAGGCCGCGCATAAGTCCGGCGGCGCGCAGACGCCCCGTTTCCGCCTGGGTGAAATTCTGGTATTTGCCGGCAAGCGTCGCGGGCATATCAATGTATTCCATCTTCTCCGGCAGGCGCAACGCCTTGAACACCGCCCTCGCCAAGTCGTTCCAGGACCTCGCCTCGCCCGTGCCCACGTTGAAAATGCCGTTTAATTCCGGCCGTTGCGTCAGCTCCCAGATAATCTCCACGCAGTCCTTGACATAAATGAAGTCCCGCTTCTGGCCTCCGTCCTCATAGTCCGGTGAATCGGAGCGGAAAAGCCGGATGGATCCGCTGGCCTTTATCTGGTGAAAGGCCTTGTGCGCCATGCTGCGCATCTCGCCCTTGTGTTCTTCGCCCGGCCCGTAAACGTTGAAGAATTTCAGGCTGACCATCCGCGCGAGCAATCCCTCCTTCCAGGCCCAGCGATCAAAGAGATGCTTGGAATAGCCGTACATGTTAAGCGGCCGCAAGCGGCAAAGCCCCTCCGGATCGTCGTCGAAGCCGCAACTCCCGTCTCCGTACGTGGCGGCGCTGCTCGCGTTGATGAAGCGCGCCCCCTTCCGCAGGGCGTAGAGGCAGAGCTTTTTGCTGTACGCCAAGTTGTTGAGCATGAGGAAATCCGCGTCTTTCTCGGTGGTCGAGGAACAGGCCCCCAGATGGATGACGGCGGAAAGCCCCGGTCCGGTAATTTTTTCCAGGTCGTCCTTCTCCAGCAGATCCATAAACGCGTCCCGGCGCAGGTATTCGGAAAAATCGCGCCTGACCAGATTTTTCCATTTTTCGCTGCATCCCAGGTTGTCCACCACCAGGATGTCTCCGACACCCCGGCTGTTCAGCTTCCAGAGCAAAGCCGAGCCTATGAATCCCGCCCCGCCGGTTACTATGTACATGCCCGCTCCTTTGTCAAGACGCCGGCTCAAGGCAGGTTTCGGCATCCACGTTTTCACCCAGCACGTAGAGGGACAGATGCAGATGCGGGCCGGTAACGCGCCCGGTGCTGCCGACCATGCCTATCACCTCGCCGCGCTCCACCTTCTGCCCCGGCCGCACCTTGAAAGCGGAGAGATGCAGATAGGCGCTCACCACCCCCAGACCGTGGTCCACCAGGATCGTGTTGCCGCCGTAATAGTGCTCCGAAACCAGGACCACCTCGCCCGTAGCGATGGCTCGCACCGGTTCGCCGTCTTCCGCGTCGAAATCCGTGCCTTTGTGCGGGTTCTTCGGCACCCCGTTAAAGACGCGGCGCGACCCGTAGAGGCTGGTCACTTCCCCCGGCACCGGCCTTGCCATGGGCAGGCGCCAGTGCCGCGTCCGGCTCGTCCTGCTGACGGCCGCGCGAATTTCCGCCCTGTCCTTTTTGATTTTTTCCGCCACCTCCGGGGGAGGACTCACGAATTTGCCGTCCACCGTCAGTTTTTGCACGGGATAACTGCGCTTTTTCAGAGGCAGCGGCGCGGACATCACCTCTTCTTTGCCTCCCTCCCACACAATCTTGAGGGACAGAGGCAGGCTCGGGGCGGCGGCGCCAAGGGCGACAGGCAAAAGCGCCTCGAAAGAGCCGGATTGCGGCCCGGAAGGTCCGGCGACCCGCAGCTTTTTCCCGCCCAGTTCCAAAATCACGGATTGAGCGCCTCTCGCGCCGAAACGCAGGACAATGGCCGTGCCGTCATAAGCATAATCCGGAACCTCAAGGAAAAAATCCTTTTCCGGCTGCGCCGCGCGCGGATCGCGCCCGCAACTCGCCAGCATCTTCTGCGCGACTGACAACTTCGGGGCTTCAGCCTTGCGCGTCCCGGCCTGTCCCTTCCGTTGCCCTGCCTGTCCTTTCCGTTGCCCTGCCTGTACCTTGGCCCGGTTTTCCCGCGCCTGTGCCCCTCGTGCCGGCGCCGCGTCCGCGACTGCGATCTTCCCGCCGTCTCTGGTGGATTCCGCCTGCGCGGCGAAAGGGGATAAAAGGAAAAAAAGCGCGCAGAACAGGAGAACTTTTTGAAAAATCAGGCTTCGCCTGTTTTTCAAAAACTTCGGCGTCCCGCATTCAAACCCGTTTGAGTGCAACCTGGTATGGGACATCGCCAAATCAGACATGCGCGCCCTCTACCCGCACCGGCACGTCTCCGTCCAGAACGGTAAGCGTCAAAAGTTCACCGGGGAAAACGTCGTTTCTGCTCCGCACAAGCCCTCCGTCGCTTTTCCGGGCCAGGGCGTAGCCGCGCTCCATCGGCGCCTCTGGGCTCAAAGCCCCAAGACGCAGAGAGGCGATCTCAAGTCTGCGCTCCGCCCGCGCAAGGGCTTGGCCGGCCGCCTCCCGCAGGCGTCTGGCCCCGGCATCCAGGCTTTGCGCCCCGGCCTCCAGAAAGGCGCGGCCGGCGGCGCGCAAAAGCCTCGTCTCCGCGTCAAGCCGTCCCTCGCGCGCGGCCAGCATCCTGGACGGAGAAAGCCGCTTCAAGCCCGTTTCCAGACCGTCAAGGCGCCGGACGGCGTCGGCCAGACGGCGCTTGCAAAGCGCGCTCAAGGTCGTTTCCAGGTTCTCCACCCGCCCCGAGAGTTCCGTCCGATCCGGAAAAAGAAGCTGGGCCGCGTGGCTCGGAGTGGCCGCCCGCACGTCCGCCGTCAGGTCGGCCAGGGTGAAGTCAATCTCATGCCCTATGCCGGCCAGCACCGGAACAGGCGAGGCGAACACGGCCCCGGCCAGGGCCTCGTCATTGAAAGCCCACAAATCCTCAAGTGAACCGCCGCCGCGAATCAGCACCACCACATCCGCGTCTTCCCCAATCCGCCGCAGGACTTGCGCGATTTTCGGCCCCGCCTCCTCTCCCTGCACCGGTACGGGATAAACGCGGATGATCGCGGCCAGTCCGCGGTTTTCCGACAAACGCAGAAAATCCTGTATGGCCGCCCCCTGTGGAGAAGTAACCAGGGCCACGCGCCGCGGATGCCTGGGCAGGGGCCTTTTCCGCTCCGGCGCGAAATAGCCGAGCGCGGCCAGCCGGGCGCGCAGGCGCTCGAATTCCGCATGCAACCCGCCCACTCCCGCAAGGCTGGCATACTCAATTACCAGTTGGTAGACGCCGCGCGGCCGGTACACGGCCACCCTGCCGGCGCAAAGGATCTCCTGCCCGTTTTCCAGACGCTGCGCCAGAGAAGCGCGCGGTCCGCCCTCATAAACCTCCCCGGTCAGGGGATCGAAATTTTCCGGTTGGATGTCGCCCTTGAACCAGACGACGGCAATGCGGCTTAACTCGTCACGCAGGGCGAAATAAAGGTGCCCGGAAACCGGGCGGCTGAGATCGGTCACCTGCCCCCGCACCCAGACCAGAGGGAAAGCTCCCTCCAACTTGCCTCGAATGGCGTCCGTCAGCGCCGTTACCGTGAGCACCTTGCCGTCGCTCATCTGAGCTTCCTTTACGGTTTGAGACCCCGGCCTTCAGGGAGATGCCAGCTTGACGCCCGGCTATGCCGGGCATACCATCCCGGTAACCCCTCCCTTCAGGGAGGGGCAATCCACCCGGCTCCTGTCCGCCGGGACGGAGTCAGCCGGCGGATGGAGCCGGGTGTGGATTGAAACATTGAAAGATCCCAACAATCTTCTCTATCGCAAAAGTCCACGCGGTTGCGTGGACTTTTGCGCATGATCCGGGCTTCCTTTTAAGCGATAAGATCGCACGGCAAAAAACGCGGTTTTTGCTTTGCTCCGGCGGCTTCGCCGCCGCGCCGGGCTTTACGCCCGGCGGCTGGTACGCTGTTCAATCTGCATTTTTAAGTGTTACAGCGTACTAGGACTGTTCCTCCTCGCTGTCCTGGGCTTCTTCCGTGGCCTGCTTGATAAAATCGCCCAGGGTCTGCCCGCCGGTTTCCCCGGAGGTGGTCCGGAATTCCTTGGGTTTTTTGCGCTCCTCGTCTTCCTTGAGCTGCTTGACCGACAGACCGAGCCTTCTCTCCTCGGCGGAGACGTGGATGACCTTGGCCTGGATGCTCACGCCTTCCTTGTATAGTTCGGACGGGGATTTTATCTTCTTGCTGCTTATCTCGGAAACGTGCACCAGCCCTTCAATGCCTTCTTCCACTTCCACGAAGACGCCGAAATCGGTTATATTGGTTATCGTGCCTTCTACCAGAGAACCCACCGGGTAACGGGAGGGCACATAGGACCAGGGGTCTTCGGTAAGCTGCTTGATGCCCAGAGTGAATTTCTCGTTTTCCTGGTCAACGGTGATCACCTTGGCCTGCACCACATCGCCCACTTGGTAGATTTCGGAGGGATTGCGGACCTTTTTTGTCCAGCTTATGTCGGATACATGGATGAGGCCGTCTATGCCGTCCTCAATGCCGATGAACATGCCGAATTCAGTGATGTTTTTGATGGTTCCCTCAATGATCGTGTTTTCGGGGAATTTTTCCGCCACGATTTCCCAGGGGTTGGGCTTGACCTGTTTCATTCCGAGGGAGATGCGCTTTTTATCCTGATCCACGCCGAGGATCACCACTTCCACCTCGTCGCCCACCTTGACCATCTGCGAGGGATGGCGCAGCTTGCGCGTCCAGGACATCTCGGAGATGTGCACCAGACCCTCGACACCGGTCTCAAGCTCCACAAAGGCTCCGTAATCCACAAGGTTGGTGATGCGCCCGGTGAGAATGCGGCCGATGGGGAACCTTTCCGTTATCCCCTGCCAGGGGTCGGCCACAAGCTGCTTCAGACCCAGGGAGACTTTCTGCGTCTCGCGGTCAAATGACAAAACCTTGAGTTCCAGCTCCTGGCTCAGGCTTACCATTTCCTTGGGATGGCGGATGCGTTTCCAGGACATGTCCGTGATATGCAAAAGGCCGTCCAGCCCGCCGAGGTCCACGAATACGCCGTATTCGGTGATGTTCTTGACCCGGCCCTTGACCGTCTGCTCTTCCGCCAGGGTGCCGAGCAGTTCCCTGCGTTTGGAATCGCGTTCTTCCTCCAGCAGCATGCGGCGGGAAACTATGACGTTGCTGCGCCGCCGGTTTATCTTGAGCACGCGGAATTCGAATTCCTGGTTGACCAGAGCGTCCATGTCCGGCACCGGGCGCAAATCCACGTGCGAACCGGGCAGGAATGCCTCCACTCCCCCGAGGTCGACGGTATAGCCGCCTTTTATGCGTTTGGAGATGCAGCCCCTGCACGTGCCGTCGCTTTCCTGCATCTTTTCAAGCTGGTCGAAGAGCTGCATCCTCTTTGCCTTTTCATAGGAGAGAGTGATGGTGCCTTCGGATTCGTTCTTGCGCACGACATAGACGTCTATCCGATCCCCGATTTTCACGCCTATGGCCCCGGACAGGTCGCGGAATTCGCCTGTCGGTATCTGCCCTTCCGACTTGAAATTCACGTCGACAAGGATGTTGTCCTCGTCAATGCGTACCACCTCGCCCTTTACTATGGAACCTTCCTCAAGATCCCCGAAATCCGGGTTCAGATAATTCTCCAGAGCGTTTTCAAAGCTGATTTCGCCGTCGCTGATTTCGCCGTCAAGGCATGTTTCCTGTTCTGAACTTGTGGACATACGCTTCCTCCCCACCCGCTGGTATTCCCGGACAGGTCCGGGTTCGGCTTGATTAGCAGAATCTCCGGGGATTTGACAAGCTTTATTTGTCTTCTACGGCATGATTTTCGCCGTTCGTCAAGTGGATATCCATTTGGATATTTATCTGGAAGCGAATTATTCGTCCGCGTCAGGGGATTTTTTAAATCCGCAGGACTTTTGCGGGCAGGCCAGCAAGGTGCGTCCCCGCGACTTTTTGACGCCCAGCACCTTGAAGCCGCACTGCGGGCAAACTTCGGCGCGCGGGGGATCCCACATGGCGAAGTCGCATTTGGGATATTGATCGCAACTGTAGAATATTTTCCCGCGCCGGGAGCTTTTTTCCGCAAGCCTCCCGGCCTGGCAGACCGGGCAGGGCACGCCGGTGCTGAAAGGCTCGGCGTGGCGGCAGGAGGGATAATTGGAGCAGGCTATGAAACGGCTGCCCGTGCGGGAGGTTTTCACTACCATGTCTCCTCCGCAGTCAGGGCACTTGCCGACAACTTCCTGTTTCTGCCGCTCCTGCGCGACCATCTGTACCTCGCCCTTTTCGTCGCGGGTGAAATTGCTGGTGAACTTGCAGGCCGGATAAGCGGAACAGGCCAGAAAGGGTCCGGCCTTGCCGAACCGCACGAAAACCGGGTTGCCGCATTCGGGGCAGTTCAGACCGGAAGGCAGGCCGCCTTTTACGGAACGTACGGATTTGGCCGCCTTTTCCAAAGTGGGATTGAAGCCGTCCGTGAAGTTCCGCAAGAGCTTGACCCAGTCTTCGCCGCCTTCGGCCACTTTGTCGAGCTTTTCCTCCATCTGGGCGGTAAACCCGGCGTCCATGAGCTCGGAAAAATTTTCCGTCAGCAGCCCGCACACCACCCGTCCCAGGTCGGTCACCTGGAAGTGCTTGTCCACAAGGACGGCGTATTCCCGATCCTGCAGCGTGGCGATGATCCCGGCATAGGTGGAGGGACGTCCTATTCCCTTTTCTTCCAGCTCGCGCACCAGCGAGGCTTCGCTGTAAAGCGGGGGCGGCTGGGTGAATTTCTGTTCCTTTTCCAGCTTCAGCAACGTCAACTGTTCCCCCTTGGCCAAGGCGGGCAGGTCTGTCGCGTCTTCGCTTTTCTGCGGCGTGAAGACATAAAAACCCATGAAAAGCGTGCGCTCGCCCTTGGCCCTGAACTGCGCTCCGGCACGCGAGGCCAGCACCGTCGTGTCCTCCACCTTTGCCCCGGCCGCCTGCGAGGCCATAAAGCGCGTCCAGATAAGATTGTAGAGCCTGTACTGATCCGGAGGCAACAGGGACTTCAACGCCTCCGGCGCAAGCTTGGGATCCACCGGCCTTATGGCCTCGTGCGCGTCCTGGGCGCCGCTTTTGGACTTGAAATAGCGCGGCCTGGCCGGATAGTAATCCTTGCCGTGGACGTCGACGATATAGGCGCGGGCGGCGGCGCGGGCTTCCTCCGATATGCGCACGGAATCCGTGCGCATATAGGTGATTAAGGCGGTCGTGCCCGACTCGCCCAAGTCCACGCCTTCATACAGGCGCTGCGCGATGTTCATGGTTTTTTTGGCGGTGAATCCCAGGCGCTGGTTCGCGGCCTGCTGCAAGGTGGAAGTGGTGAAAGGCGGAGGCGGGCTTTTCTCCCGCTCTTTTATCTCAAGCAAGTCCACGACGAAATATTTTTTCTGCTCCTGGCCGAGAATCCTTTTCTCCAGTTCTTCCGCCTCCGCCGCGTTGCCGATTTTCGGCTTTTTTCCATCGACCTTGTGTAACTCGGCCCTGAAGGCCGGCTCATCTTTTCCCCGCAGACTGGCTTTGAACAGCCAGTATTCCTCGGGTTTGAAATCCCGGCGCTCCGCGTCGCGTTCCGCGAGCAGGCGCAGGGCTACGCTTTGCACCCGTCCGGCGGATATGCCGCGTTTGACTGTTTTCCACAGCAGGGGGGAAATTTTGTAGCCCACCAGGCGATCCAGTATCCGGCGCGCCTGTTGGGCGTTAAAAAGGTCCGCGTTGAGCTGGGCCGGGCGCTTCAGGGCCTCGGCCACCGCCCTGGCGGTGATCTCGTTGAAGCTGATGCGCTGTATCAGCTTGTTTTTGCCGGCTTCACCCAGGATTTTCGCGACATGCCAGGCAATGGCCTCACCCTCGCGGTCAGGGTCGGGGGCGAGATAGATATTGTCCGCCCTGCGGGCCGCCTTTTTCAGTTCCTCGACCACCTTTTCCTTTCCGGGGATGATTTCGTACTGCGGGGTGAAATCGTTGTTTTCATCGACGGCCAGCGTTTTTTTCGGCAGGTCCATGATGTGTCCGACGCTGGCCCGAACGTCGTAGGTTTCGCCCAGAAACTTGCGGATGGTCTTAACCTTGGCCGGGGACTCCACTATGATAAGATTTTTTGCCATTTCAGCGCCTTTGGTCAGAAGCAGAATTCCACAGTGAATTCGCCGTGTTCTGTAGTGAAAGGCATGGCCATCACCGGCTTGCCCGCGGCGTGGCTGATCGTGTGCCCGTTGCCCAAGATGACGGAAGGCGTGGATCCCTGCATGACCACTCCGTCGCCCGCCAGAGCGGCGCGCGTCTGGCCGGAAATCATGTTGGCCAGCTCGCCCACCGCGTCCTGAGTGTCTCTGACGATGTCCTCGACGGAGTCCCCCAGCATCCCCCTGACCAGGGCGACGGCGCAGGAGCGGGAGAACGAGACGGAAATAGTCCCCGTACGGTCGCCCGTGACACCGACCACGGCCGAAACGTCCCCTTTGGCGACAAGGTTTTTCTTGACATAAGGGGTTCCGGCTTTGGCGTTAATGCCGGCCATGGTACTGAGTATTTCACTGGTGGCTTTTATGAAGTGCCTCGCTATACGCAGGCCATTGTCCATCCTCCGCTCCTTACAGATATCCGCACTGAAAAGTATGCTTTTCCCTGCGGAAGATAGTCGGCCGAAACGCGGTTTTCTGCCGACTTGCGCCGCTTCGCGGCCGCCAGAGCGATTTCAAGGTGAAATCGCTCTAAAACGGCACGTCGTCCATGCCCTTCGCTTCGGAGGGGAAGACGTCGGCATCGGCATCGGCGGCGTTAGCGGCGCGGGACGGGAAAACACTGTCGCCTCTCCCTTCGCTCTGGCGCTGCCGGCCGCGTCCTCCTTCACCGTGCGCCTCATCCGCATATTCCGTTGCCTCGGATGTGGCGGGGCTGCTTTTGCGGTCCAGAAAACGCACGCGCTGCGCCTTGATTTCGGTGGTGTAGCGGTCCTGGCCCTGCTGGTCCTGCCATTTACGCGTCTGCAGGCTGCCCTCGACATAGACCAGACTGCCCTTTGTCAGGTAATTGCTGCAATTTTCAGCGTCCCGCTGAAAGACCACAACGGTGTGCCATTCGGTTTTTTCCACCTTGTTCCCGTCGCGGTCCATATAGGTTTCGCCTGTGGCCACGCGCAGATTGCCGATGGGCAGTCCGCTCTGGGTGTAGCGCAGTTCCGGGTCCCGCCCCAGCCGTCCGATGAGAAATACTTTGTTTACCATGATTGTTCTCCGGCAATTCGCAGGTGATATATGTCAATGGGTTTTTGGCGGCCTTTCGGCGGATTTTTCCGCGGCGGCCCGTATCGCCTCTTCTCCGAGTTCCAGGGCGCGCAGGTTGGCCTCGACGGACTTTGCGGGAAGATATTTTTTCACGGAGGCGCGCAGGGCTTCCGGCCCGAAAGGCAGAACTCCCGTGGCGCACAGGGCGCCCAGCAGAACGCTGTTCGCGCTTTGCACGGCCCCGGCTTTGCGTCCCAAGGCGTTGATGGGCAAAAACCAGACTTTGGCGGCAACCGCGCCCAGTCCTTTTTTGATATCCTCAAGTTCCGGGGCCTTGTCTCGTCCCATACTGACCCCGGGCGGAGGGATGAACTCCGAAGAGGAGAGGACAAAGGCCCCCGGAGCCAGATAAGGCAGGGCGCGAAGGCTTTCCAGAGCCTCAAAGCCCAGCAGGACGTCCGCCTCGCCCCGGCCGATCGCCGGACTGCGGAAACCGCCCAGCAGCACAGTGGATTCCACGACGCCGCCGCGTTGGGCCATGCCGTGGATCTCGCCGGAGACCACTTCAAGCCCCTGGTCCATCACGGTCCGCGCAAGCAGCGCGGTGGCCGTCAAAGACCCCTGTCCGCCGACCCCGGTCAGAAAAATGCGTAAGGCCGCGCTCATATTGCTCCTCCTTTCCAGGCCGCGAACGAAGGTGAAACCTGCAGACAGACCATACAGCCGGTGCAGAGATCCGGGTTCACCCCCATTTCATCTTCGTTCCGGAAAAAGGCCGGACAGGCCAGAGTCTCCAGGCAGGCGGCTGCGCTTGCGTCCTGCCGGGCGACACGCGCGCGGCTGTCCCGGCTTTTCTTCAGAAAACGCCGCGCATAAAGCACGCAGGGTTCCTCCACGATCAGCACGCGCACTCCGCTTTCTTCTTTCATCTCCGAAAAACGCTCAAGCAGCGCCTTCTGATTGTACCCGCGCACCCTGGCCACCCGCTTCACCCCGCAGCCTTTCACCACGGATTCAATGTCAAGACGTGTACAGCCCCCGCCCAACGTCTCCTGGTCCATTCCGGGGTTGGGCTGATGCCCGGTCATGGCGGTGGTCCCGTTGTCCAGGATGACTATCAGGATGTTGTGGCGGTTGAAAATGGCGTTGGCCAGTCCGGTCATGCCTGAATGGAAGAAGGTGGAATCCCCGATAAAGGCCACCACCGGCCCGCCGAAACGGGCGAAGCCGCTGCCGGCGGAGATGGACGAACCCATGCAGAAAAGGAAATCCGCGGTTTTCAGGGGAGGAAGCAGTCCGAGGGTATAGCATCCTATGTCGCTTGCATAGCAGACCCCGTCGCCAAAAATTTCGCGCGCCGCATAAAAAGCCGAGCGGTGGGCGCAGCCGGCGCAGAGGTTCGGCGGACGTCCGGGCAGGGCCGGATGCGCGGGGGCTGAAGCCGCCAAAGGCGAAGCCGTCTGGGTCTTTTCTCCGCGCAAATCCAAAAGAGCCTGCCGGACCGCCCCGGTCGAATATTCCCCGAAAATTTCCAGCGGCGGCACTTTTCCGCGGATTTCGACCGGCAGGGAGAGTTTGTGGGCCAGGGCGTTTAATGCCTGCTCAAGCAAGGGTTCGCCTTCCTCAAGGACCAGCAGAATTTTTAGGCCGCGCATGAAGTCCGCCAGGGATTTTTCCGGCAAAGGCCAGCTCATGCCGAGTTCAAAGATGCGCAGTCCGTCCTCGCCGCCAAGGGACATCAGCGCGTCATGCAGGTAGGCGCGGCTTACGCCGGAGGCGATTACGCCTTTTTCTCCCGCACCGCGCGCCCGGTTGAAAGGCGAGGTTTCGGCTGTCGCGCGCAGGCTTTCAAGGTTTGCGGCAAGCGCCCTGTGCCGGGCGCGGGCCACGGCCGGAACGGGCACGAAGCGCCCGGGGTTGCGGGCGAAGGGCACGATGGGGGCGGGGGTTTCCGGCAGCGGCCCGAAAAGGACCGGGCCGCGTAAATGGGCGATGCGCGTGGTGGTGCGCAAAAGCGTCGGCTGTTGGCTTTCGCGCGCAAGGAGCAGGGCGGCTTTGCCCATGTCCTTGCATTCCTGGGCGCTGGCCGGCTCGAAACAAGGCAGTCCGGCAAAGCGCGCGTAGTTGCGGTTATCCTGCTCGTTCTGGCTGGAATGACAGCCGGGGTCGTCCGCGGAGACGATCAGCAGGCCGCCGGGCAGGCCGGTATAGGTCATGGTGAGCAAAGGGTCCGCCGCGACGTTCAGACCCACATGCTTCATGATCACAAGGCTCAGCGCCCCGCTTAAAGCCGCGCCCGCGGCGCACTCCATGGCCACTTTCTCGTTGGCGGAATATTCGAACACATAGCGCAAAGAGGGCGCGAGCATCCGGAAATTGTCCGGAATCTCCGAAGAAGGCGTGCCGGGATAGCAGGAAACGAAGTTGACTCCCGCTTCCAGAGCGCCGCGCACGACGGCCTCGTTGCCCAGAAGCAGGCGCCGTGCTCCATCTGGATCAAGCAGAGGGTTGTTCATCGGAAACTCCTTGATGGTCACTTCCCGAATGCTTCCGCCGTGGGGTCCTCCCGCGCGCTGGTTCATCGGAAATTCCCTGATGGTCTGAAATCTTCCCCTCGGAGGGGCAATCCGCCCGCTTCCTGCCCGTTGAGGGGGCAGTCGTCGGATGGAGCCGCGCGCGTGTGGATTCGTGCGCGGATTGACCGTGCCGTTTGCCTTGGAGCCGGAAAGCGAATTTCCCCGACATACGAACTCAGGTTCTCGAAAGCGGATCTTTGGGCGTTCCGGCGGGAAAAGCTTTTCCCGGTACCGGGCAATTTCTTTCAGCCTGATTTTTTCATGGCGATTTTTCCGCGCCGTCTTTCAGAGGCTGGGCGCTTTTTTCTACCAGTTCGAGCTTTTTCTGGACCCAGATCTCGGATCCCGCCGGGAACCCGGGCTGATTGATCAATGCGTCGCAGGCGGCCACGGCGCGTTTATAATCGCCAAGCAGTTCCGCGAGAATGACAATGCGCGAATAGACCATGCCCGCTTCCTCGCCTTTCAGTTCACCGGCAACGCGTTCAAGCGCATCCACGGCTTCGCGGTATTTTTCCTGCGCGGCCAGCGCGCCGGCCATGCCCATGGCCGCCTGCACCTTAAGCGCGGGCGCGGCTTTCTCCCAGGCCGCGAGAACTTTCGCGTGATCGGGTATTTGGTTGGCCGTTTCCATGATCGCAAGCCAGACGGCGGTTTGCGACGAAGAGGGGGCTTTGGCGGCGTAAGCTTCCAGCTGTTCCAGGCGCATTGCGGGGTTGGAGATCACCAGGATGCGCCCCAGGTTTTCCGCTTCTTCGGCTGCCTGCTTTTCCGCCTGGGCGGCATACAGGCGGTAGCCTGCGACGGAGACGATAACAAGCGCGAGCGCGGCGATGAGCGGACGCGCCCTGGCCGTAATGAAACGCAACAGGGGCGAGGCTTCGGCGGCTACTTCCGATTGCAGTGAATTTGTCAGACCGTCCGGTTGTGCCGCAGCTGCCTTGGCGCGGACCGGTTTTCCCGTCATAAGGACTCCTTGCTTTTTTCACGTTTCCCGTCCGTCCCGCTGAAACAGCCGCAAGCGCGTAAAGACGGCTTCCGGACGTGAAGGGGTTTGTAATACGCGCATCAAGGCAAAATGTCAAAAGCGCCGGGCGCGTCACTCCGTTCAGTCGATGTTGAAAATATGTATTTTATGGAAATCATGCCGTTATATCAAAACGAAGCGCTTGCCAGCCGGGTTTGGTCATACCGAAGGGAAGGCCGGCATGTTATTTGGCTATTTTTCACGGCCGGCTATTCGCCGTCCGGCGGCGGACATTTTCCGGATTCTTTTGCCCTTCGCAGCTCTTCGCAGTCGCCGAGGGCGCAGGCAGCCTGAAAATCCGCGCACATGTCCGCATATTCTTCAAGCACAAAACGGGCGAAGGCGCGGTGCGTCGGAAAGGCAGGGTTTCCGGCGCCCAGAGCCACGGCCTTGTCAAAGGAGAGCAGCGCCAGCCTGGGCAACCCCCGGCGCAACAGGATTGCCCCCTGGATGTCGTGGGCGGGCGCGTAATCGGGAGCGGCGGCCAGGGCACGCTCGGCGTATTCCTGTGCTTTGGCCGGCCTGTCGAGATACAGGGTGTACCCGGCTGCCGCGGTGAGGACAAGAGGGTCGTCCGGGGCGAGTTCCAGTGCCTTGTCCAGTTCTTTTTCCAGGCGCGCCAGATTTTTTTTGTCCGGATGCCGGAGATCGGGTCCGTTGCCCGAGGCTCGGGAAAGGGGCAGGATACTGGCCAGGATCTGCAAGGCACGCATATTGTCAGTGATTTTCCGCAGAGTCATGCTTAAAGCGGTCTGCGCATCCGAGTTTTTTGCGGGGGTGCGAACATCCGGCGGGCGCGCGGCATTCAGGGCTTGCGGGCCTGTGCCCGGGGGTGGAAGGGTGAAAATTTCTCCGGCCGTCCGGTCATAATTTTCAAGAAGGCGGCAAAGGCGGGAAAAGATCGCCTGATGCGTCAAAACAAGCTCCATGTCTTTGAGGGCCTCGCGTAGCGCCTCGCGTTCCCGGCCGGTTTTTTTGAGGACAAGGCCCGCCCTGACTCCCATGTGGGGAGGAAAGCCGTAGACTTCCATTTTTTCCAGGCGCGTGGGAAAGATCAGCCAGGCCAGCGCGGCTGGCAGGTTTTCGTGCAAGGCGTCCCCTAAAGCGGCGAAAAGAGGGTTTTCGGCTTTTAAGAGGGCGTTGCCGGCGTCAAAACAAGCCGCAAGACGCGCGGCCAAAACCGCCGCCTGTTCGGCGGTCTCACGCCGCACCGCCCCCCGGAAGCTCCGGTCGGCGGAAAATCTCGCCTCTCCTCCTGGAAATTCGTCCGCCGCTTCGTCACCTTTTCCCGGCGCTTCCACGGCGCTCCCGCCGCCCTGCGCCAAGGCCGCGCAACTCCTGTCCGCGGCGACGGGCCACAGGCAGACAAGCCCGGCGAGCAAAAGCGCGGCCGGATACAGATTATCCAAAAGGCGCATGTCACTCCTCTGCGGCGAAAACACAGAATTTTTACCAAAACTTACTTGTCCGGATAAAACATTCTATTTTATCCTGAAATTTATCCTGAAAGCCGCCGGAAGGCAAAGCCCGCCCGCGGCAAATTCCACCTTGACAACAAACCTCCTCTCTGTAAAAGGTGGGTTGTAGTAAGAATCTGGCTGAAGTCCGTTTAGCCGTCTGTAAAACTCATACCACGGAGATAGTGATGACGAAAGCCGAACTGGTTCAGAAAATTCATGCGAAATCCGGACTTGCCACCAAAGCCCAGGCTGAATCCGCTCTTGACGCTTTGGTGGGCGTTCTTACTGAAGCCATGAAAGCCGGCGACCCGGTTACCTTTACGGGCTTCGGCAGCTTCAAGGTCGCCAACCGCGCCGCGCGCAAGGGTCGCAACCCCCGTACCGGCAAGGAAATCGACATTCCCGCCGGCAAGGCGGTAAAATTTACGGCCGGCAAGGCTTTGAAAGAAGCGGTAAAATAATCGGCCGGTACTTTTTCTGACGCCGCCCGCAAGGGCGGCGCGGCGGTCAGGCGGCCGCGAGCGAGCCGAAAGCCATGTTTTTCGGCGAAACGCTTCCCTTCGCAAGCGCAACTGGATAAATCCGTTGCAGAGGAGGGTTCGCCAAAACTTCCTTTATGGCTTGAAGCCTCTCCCTTCAGGGAGATTTCTGCTTGACGCCCGGTTTTGCCGGGCTACCTTCCCGGTAGTCCCTCCTTTCAGGGAGGGGGCAATCCACCCGGCGCCAGTCCGCCGGGGCGGAGTCATCCGGCAAACGGAGCCGGGTGTGGATTGGAACACCAAAACTTCCTTATACGTGGAAAAAACAACCGCGCGCGTCGCTTTGCTGACCCCTCCATTTTCCGAACTGACTTATGCCCTGCCGGAAGATTTGCCCGAGCGGGTCTTTTTTGTCGGGCAACGTCTTGTCGTTCCGCTCGGCAAACATCTGCGGGTAGGAGTTTTGCGCGCTTTCGGGACCGGGGCGGAGGCGCGGGGAAATTTTACGCTGAAACCCGTCGTCTGGCCTTTGGAGAAAAGCCCGCTTTTGTCCCCGGCCTATTTTGAACTGGCAGGACAGATCGCCGGGCGGCATTCAGATGAATTCGGGCGCATTCTGGCGGGCATGCTGCCTCAGGGGCTGCGCTCGCTCAAGAGCCGTTTCCGTTTTTTCCTGGAGGACGGCGTGTTGGAGCTGGGCGCGGCCGATCTGGCCTGCGCATCGCCCGATCGGCGCAAAGAACTTGCGAGTCTGTGGGTTTCCGGGCGGGCCGGGGTCTGCCGTCCGGGTTTAAGTCCTCTGGACGCCGAGCTTTGCGTCCTGACCTCTGATCCCCCCTGGCCGGTGCGTCCTGCGGCGAAGGTTCAGCAGGCCATTCTTGAGTTTCTCCTGGAAAAAGGCGAAATCAGCCGCCGCCGGATTGAGAAGCAATTCGGCCAAAGCGTCCGCGTCCCCCTGGCCGTCCTCGCGCGGCGCGGTCTGGTGCGTATCAGCCCCGCGCCTGAGGGGAAGCTGGAGGACGCGGCTGAACATTGTTCCGCCCAGGGCGAAAAGCCTTTAATTCTCACCGGCGGGCAGGAGCGGGTTCTCACGGGTCTGCTTGCGACGCTTGAGACGGGGCGGGGCGGGGCGGCACTGCTTTTCGGTGTGACCGGCAGCGGCAAGACGGCAATATACCTGGAACTTGCGCGCAAGACGCTGGAATCCGGGCGCTCCGTCCTGTTGTTGGCCCCGGAAGTGGCGCTGGCCATGAAGCTGAGAGACGAAGCACAAGTCTTTCTTCCTTCCGCGCTTGCGCCCGCGCATCGGCGGCATTTCTATCACGGCTACCAGGGCGCGGCCGCGAAGGAGCGAGTCTTTCGCAGCCTTGCCGAAGGAGCGGGCGGCCCCTGTCTGGTCATCGGCACGCGCTCGGCCTTGCTTTTGCCGCTCAAGAACATCGGGCTGATCGTCCTGGACGAGGAACACGACGCTTCTTTCAAGCAGGACGAGGGCCTGATCAATTATTCCGCCAAAGAGGTGGCCTGGTTCAGGGCGCATCAGGAAAAGGCGCTTTTGCTGCTCGGTTCCGCCACCCCGGATCTGAAGAGTTTTCATGCGGCAAAGGGAGGGGCGATCCCCTTGCATGTTCTGAAAGAGAGGGTGGGCGGCAGCCTTCCCGAAGTCGGCCTGGTCCGGAGCGTCAAAGCGTCAGGCCCGGAGGCTCCGCCTCTGGCCCCGGAGAGTCTTGAAGCCCTTGCGGAGGTGGCGGAACGCGGGGAGCAGGCGGTCATCCTCCTGAACCGGCGCGGCTACGCGCCCGTAATGTATTGTCTGGACTGCGGCGGCACGGCCCGCTGCCCGCATTGCGACATAGCCCTGGCCTACCACAAGGGGCGTGAGCGACTGGTCTGCCATTACTGCGGCTGGTCGCTGGTTTTTCCTTCGCCCTGCCCGGCTTGCGGGGGGCTGAATTTTCTGCCGATGGGCGAGGGCACGGAGAAGCTGGAAGAGGAGCTGGCGCCGCTTTTGCCGCCGGGTACGGGCATTTTGCGCCTGGACCGGGACAGTGCGCAGCGTCCGGGGCGCATGGAGGAAATTCTTGCGGCTTTTGCCCGCAAGGAAGCGCAGATTTTAGTAGGCACGCAGATGCTGTCCAAGGGCCACCATTTCCCCGACGTGACCCTGGCGGTTATAGCCGAAGCGGATCAGGGCCTGAATCTGCCGGATTACCGGGCGGCTGAACGCACTTTCCAGCTTATCCTTCAGGCCTCGGGGCGCTCCGGTCGGGGGGGAAAGAGCGGTCGGGTGCTGATCGAAACCAGGGATCCGGGACATTACTGCTGGGATTTTGTGCGCAGGGCCGATTACGAGGGGTTTTTCGCCAGAGAGACGGCCCTGCGCAAGCTGCGCCGTTACCCGCCTTTCGTGCGTCTGGGCCTGATCCGCATAAGCCACGCGCTGGACTATGCCCAAGGAGGTGAGGAAGCCGCCGCCCTAGGTAAGAGACTGCGCGCTGAGGCGGGAGAACTGGGGCTGACCCTGCTTGGCCCTGCCCCCGCGCCTTTGCATGTGCTCAAGGGGTGGGTGCGCAGGCATTGCCTGATAAAGGGCAAAGACTGGCAAAGCATGCGCGATCTGTATCTTTTCGCCTGCCGGGCGGCCGGGAAAGGCGGCCTGAAACTGCGCCTGGATCTTGATCCGTTGAATATGCTGTAACGGCCGCCGGATAAA